>NZ_LBEX01000001.1:0-63266 GCF_001999655.1 Thermosipho sp. 1074
GAATACAAAAATACCAAAAAAATTAAATAATATAACTCCAGCATAATACTAAAGTCATGCTATTTGAGAGATTGATTTTTGATCCAACTTCTATATTTTTTCTGCTAATTCCAACGCACCGTTAACTGCATCGAAAATTTGTCCAACTTTTAAAGCATCACCTACTAGATATACGTTTTTAATCTTTTTTGAAAGAGTGTTGTATAAAGAATTTTCGCTTTTTGTTCCTGCTGTCACAATTATTTCATCGAAATTTCCAATAGATTCAATTTTTCCATTGCGATTAATAAATACTTCATTATTTTCTTTTATTTCTTCTACAGATGAGTTGGTATAGACTTTTATCTTTGATAAGTATTTTAGAGAGAAAAGTTTTTTTGAAATAAGCTCCATTCCTCTGCCAATTTCATCAAATAATTCAACTATTGTTATATTTTTACCATTATTAACTAATGCTTCAGTAACTTCAACGCCAATTAATCCTCCACCTATAACTAAAATTTTATTTCCATTAACTTTTTTACCCGAAAAGAAATCAAAACCAGTAATATATTTTTTAAGTCCTTTAATTGATGGAACAAAAGGATTTGCACCTGTGGCAATTACAATAGCGTCAAAGTCTTTATCATCAAAGAACTTATCGTCAACTGTCGTATTTTTTATGATTTTTAATTCTTTTTCTGCTTTTCTTATCAAGTCGTCTAAAATATCTTTCATCGATAATTTTCCAGGTGCGTTATAAGCCATTACCCATTGTCCCCCTAAATAATTATTTTTTTCAAACAATGTTATATCATATCCTTTTTTCTTTAAGTATAAACCAGCAAAAATACCTGCTGGACCACCACCAACAATTGCGATTTTCTTCTTATCATTTGTTTTAGGAATAAACGTTTTATGAACTTCAGGATTCGCTATACAATTAATAGGTTTTCCACTTTTTACACTTGATAAACATCCTTGCAAACAACTCCCACATCTGATGTAATCATTTGAATGGTTTAAGATTTTATTTGGAAAATCAGGATCTATTATTAACTGTCTTCCAAAAACTACTCCATCAATTACGTGTTTTTCTAATAAATATTTGTATCTTTCATTTTTTTGCATTCTACCTGCAGATATTATTGGTATATTTGTCATGTTTTTAATAAGTTTAAGAATCTCATCCATAGGTTCAATTGGTAATGACATATGATTATAATACCATGGAACTGAATCACAAACATTTCCCCAACCTACATGTATTATTGAAACATCATATTTTTTAGCCAAATCTATAATTGAACTTATATCTTTAAGACTAATCCCATCATCAATAAACTCACTTCCAGAAATTCTCAGAAAAATTGGGATGGTAACTGAATTTTTGATACTAGAGAGTAGTTGTTCGGCAAAAAGAAATTTATTTTCACCGTATTCATCTGTCCTTTTGTTTAATCTATTGCTATAAAATTGTTGAACCAGATATCCATGACCAAATTGTATTTCAATAGCGTCTGCTCCAGCGCTCTGAGCTCTCAAAGCAGCATTTTTAAAATCATTGATTATATCTCTTATTTCAGATTTTGGCAATTCTCTCGGAAGTTGGTTTGTTGTTGGACATTTAATTGGCGATGGAGCGACTACATCCTCGACTATTTTCGGATTAGCAGCTCTTCCTGCATGATTTAGATGGACAACTATTTTTGTGCCGTATTTGTGAAGTTTTGTTATCAATTCTTTTAATTTTATTTCGTGTTTTTCAGAATTTAACATTAGTTGTTTAGGGTGTTCTTTTCCAGATAAAGAAACAGAAATTGGTTCAAGAATAACAGTTCCTACTCCACCTAAGGCTTTTCTTTCATAATAGTTAATCAATTGCTCAGTTATTAATCCATTTTTCGGTGTTGCTAAAGCAGTTTTAATTGGTGCCATAAAAATATTATTTTTTGCTTCAAATTCTTTGAATAACATATAATAATCTCCCCTTTAAAGAAATTAAGATCAGTATATGTATTTGGCATATACGTGAATATTATATAATTTTCCGAATATATTGTCAAGGAGTGCACGTTTTAGTAAGTATAGGATAAAAATGTTGTTAAGTATTTTTGTATTTCTTCTTGTAAATGGTAATATTTTCAACTATTGGAGCAAGACCAACAAGAATAAATCCAAAAATTTTTACATAGTTAAATTTTTCATGAAATATTAATATGGATAATAAACTTGCAAAAACGAGTTCAAGTGGCATTATAATTGCTAACGAATGTGATGATAATTTTTTTAGTGAAAAATAATTTAAAGTTAATGGTATAAAAGTTGAAAAAATTGCAAGTAGTAATCCGTAATTTAAATATTCAACCTTTAAAGAAATATATTGCCCACTAAATACCAGTATAATTGTATAAAATAAAATTGTACCCAAAAAAGTATAAAAAATATTTTCGATAATATCAGAATTAATTTTTTTAATTCTTTGACTAGAAACGGTAACAAATAAAGCATTTAATAATGCTGAGGTTAAAACAATAGTTGTACCTAAAAATAAGTTGTTATTTTCAATACCTTTTTCACCAAAATTTGCTAGGGTTACCCCTGTAAAAGATAGAAAAATTGAAATAACACTTATAAAATCAATTTTATGTTTATAAATTAATTTTTGAAAAATTAGAACAAATATGGGATTAGTGAAAAAAACTACAGTAGCATAAGCTGGATTTAGAAATCTTAGTCCATAAAAAAACAACAAGGCTGCTATACCATAATTTAGAATACCTAAACTTCCGAAAACTGAGAAATGTTTAAGATTAAAATTTTTTTTATATAAAGAAAATAAAATTAATGACAAAAGAAATGAAAACAAAAATCTAATAAACAATATTTGTAAAGGTGTAGCACCAATTTCAAATGATAATTTTCCAAAAATCGAGGTTATTGAAGAAGAAAATGCTGAGATTATGGCTGAAAGTAAATGCATTGAATATCACCTCCAATAAGAACTATATACAACTTATGTTGTTATAATGTTACTTAATGATAAGTATCAAAAAAAACATTATAACATTTAATGCAAAAATAAAGGTATAAGTTTTTTTGTTTCCTAAGAATATTTTTGAAAAGTTATTAATCGAATTTTCAAGCTGTTCGATTTTATTTTTTTGTTCGTTTGTTTCATAAACAAGTTTTTCAATAATTCTTTCTTGTCTTCCTACCTCTTTACTTAAATCAATTATTTTATTATTTTGATTTTCACTAATTATCTTCATCATACCTTCTAATTTTGAAAAATTTGAAATTATTAAATTTTCTAATTTTTCTTGAGAACTTAATATATCTTTTTTTATGTTTTCTAGCAGTTCGTTATTTTTATCTATAAGATTGTTTATTTGCTTTATCAACTCTTTAGTTTTAGAATAGAAATGTCCATATTCATCTTTTAATTTTTCTGTATTTTCGTTTAGTTTATTAAATGCCTCCCTAACTTTTTTTGCATTCTCATTTAATGTTTCTTTCAACATTTCTAAAATTTTTTTTGAAGATCTTTCAATTAACTCTATTGAAGCATTTAAATTTTTTAAATTTTCAATTTCATTTGAAATTTCTTCTAATATTTCATCTAAATCCACTAATTCATCCATTTTTTCTTCCTCCTTTGATATACATATTTATCTTTTTCACCTTGCTTAAAATTCTTTTTAAAACAACTTTCTTAGATAGTGTTGGAGCTAGATAATTGAATTTTAATATAATGTCTTTTAAGTAGAAATTATCAAGTAAGGTTTTATAAAACAATTTTTTTAAGTTCTCGTTAATATCAAAGTTAACGATTTTATTAAATATTGTATATACAAAGTTATCCAATTCATCTTCTTCAATATTATCACTTAAATACTTTAAAAAATTTTCCCAATCCCTTATTACTTCATCGTTGGTATAATTTAACTTAATTTTTGATAAAGTTGAAATGATATACAATGGAGGATTATCAGGATAACTTTCTAAAAGTCTTTGAACATTACCATACAGATTTTCAATTTTTTCAATATCTTCATAATAAATCTCATCCATAAAGTTAATAAGTTCTTTAATATTAAGTTCTTTAATAAAATGTATTAAATCTTTAGTATAAACGGATTCATTAAAGTAATTCAAAATATATTTTTTAATTTCCTCATTTGTTTTTGCATTTCGTGCAACTTCAACCATTGTATATAGTGCTCTTCGCCTTTGTTTTTCTATTTCGTCATAAACAAATTCTATCAATGCTTCGATTATTTTTATCATAAAATCTTCAAATGACATTTTATTTTTAAAATATTTTTTTACAAAATTATCAATATATGTCTTTGTTTTATATCTTTTTAGATAATTAATAAGGTTTTGTTTTATTTCTTCGACATTCAATTTCCTTAATTTTAATTCATAAGACCTTGATGAATTTTCATATTGAATTGTGTAATCTTCTACAACACCTAATATCGTTAACCTATAAATAGCTTTTTCACAATTTTTATCCAAGCTTTTAATAGTTAAGTATCCAACTTTACCATTATCTAGCTTTTTAATATATGGTTTTAATTTTTGAAAAAGTTTAATTAAATTTTTTCTTTCAATCTCTTCTCCTTCAAATGACCTAAAATGAAAAAATGCTTGTGTACTTATATCATCATATACTTTATACTTTGAATAGATTTTGTTTGCTTGTTCATTAGAAATAGATACATTTAGGATAGCATCGGTAAATTTATTATAATCTTCAGAATAGATCAAAAAGCAATATGCTAGTTTTCTATCTCTCCCAGCTCTACCCGCTTCTTGGTAAAAAGATTCAAGTGATGAAGGTAATGTATAATGAATTGTATATCTAATATTAGGCTTGTCAACTCCCATTCCAAAAGCTTTTGTCGCAACAAGTAATGGAAATTCATTATTTTTGAATTCTTTTTGGACATTAATTTTGTATTTATCATATTCTTCATCATTCATATTTGAATCTTTTGGTTTTTTACCGGAAAAGATTTTTGAATTTATCCCCAAATTCTTCAAAAATTTTGAAATTTCAAATACCCCTTTTAGACCATTGACTGTTGAAGTGAATATTATTCCAGATTTTGTTTTACAATCATTTAATTTGAATACATCATTTGTTTCTAATAACGAAGGCAATTTATTAAACAAGATATCTTTTAGAACTTCATTCTTATTATTAGATGGAGTTGAAATAATAAAAAATGTTAATTCATCTCTTTCAAAACTTTTTGGATAAATTTTTGCACTATTTTCAATTTGTAATTCTTTTTGAACGTCATTTAATACTGCATACGAAGCCGTGCCCGTTAACGCAACAATAGAAGGTTCATAATCATCATGTTTTGCAATATTTTTAATAATTCTTGCTACATTTAAATATGCTGTTCTAAAATCATGTCCCCATTCTGAAACACAATGTGCTTCGTCGATAACAACGAAAGGCACAGGGAGAAATTCAGTTAATTTTTTCAAGTTTTTTCTAAAACTTTTTATTTGTAATCTTTCTGGAGCAATAAAAATAAATTTATACATTCCATTTTTTAAATTTTCAAGCACAAAATCTTTTTCTTCGATTGAAAGATCACTATTAATATATGCAGATGAATTTATTCCCAGCGCTTTTAAGTTATACACTTGATCAAACATTAGAGATTTTATAGGGTCAATAACTATTACAGGCCCAGGTTGCAACAATCCACTTAGTTGGTAGCACAAGGATTTACCTGCACCTGTTGGTAAAAGACCTATTGTTGATTTTAAAGAAAGAATCCTTTTTATAATGGGGATTTGTCCATCTCTAAAATCAACTTTTCTAAATATGTTTTGCAACAAAAATCTTAAAACATCTTCTTTTGCTTTATTTATTTTAAATTTATATGGTTTAAATGAGAAAAACTTTGGAAGAAATAGATGGGGATTATTAGTTTCAAAGAAATGCATATTTTCATTTTCTGTTAATAAATTATATGTGCTATTATGAAGAACAACAATCTTATAATTTACAACTGAGATTACATCGTTTTGGGTTTCGTAATATTCATCATATTTTTTATGACTGAAGGAATTTGTCTTTGAAAATTCTGGTAATAATTCTGGAGTTTTTAGGGCACTTCTAACAATAACGTATGGAGAATTAGTTTCAAGCTCTTCAACATTTAACTTATATCCAATATCTATTGTTAAATCATATTCATCTTTATACAAATCAAATGTATAGTAATTTACTTCAACGTTTTTTTCCAGGATTTCCAAGGTTGTGTCTTCATTTCTATAAATATCAAGTTTTATCTTTGGTAAGTTATAATCAAATAACTTCGAAATTTTATTCATATAATTGTATGCATCAACAATAGAAATTTCAGAAAATTTCACATCCCTTTCAATAATAGCTATATTCCAAACTTCTTTATCATCTAATATGCCATCTGTTATAGCATTTGTCAAAACTTTGTGTAACCATGAAGATAAAATGTATTTAGCAAAAAAATTATTTTTTGTTACATTATACATTTTCAATTCACTAAAATATTTCTTTATAACTTTTAAAAAATACTTTTCATCTTTTAATTCAATAATATAATCAATGGTTCCAGTGTCAGATAATTTTCTGTATGATAACAAATCACTCATTGAATCCATAATAGATTTATCGTAAAAAATAGAAGCAAATGTTGGGATTCCTCTTGAAATAATATTGTTGAATATTTTTGCTGTTAATATTAGTGGATTATCTTCATTGAATTTTCTTTCATAGTTTTTTAAAATCTTGAAATTAAAATTGTTCATTTTATCATAATATTCCTTTAGAGTATTTCTCAGGGCATGTGAAATATATGAAGCTTCACCATGGTAAAATTTTTTGTTTATTTCTAGATCTTCTTCATATTCAATAATATAATCTTCTAATCTAAATTTTTCATTAAAAGTTTTTCCAAGAAAAATTCCAATTACATTTTTTGCACCCAAATTTTTAAGTTCATTTGCTATATTTAAAAATGAATTTCCAGAGGTTATTATGTCGTCAAAGAGTATTATCTCCTTACCTTTAATCTTTTCCGAATCAAACTTTAAATATTCAAGTATATTACCTTTAAAATGTTCTCTATGTTTTGAAGGTCTGTCGATTAAATTCTTGATAAAATCGTATCCATTAATAACATCTAATTTTACCGAAAGATTTTTAACAAAATTCTTATAGCGAATTTCTGTTTTTTCTTTATTTGATGCCGGAATAATAGATATTGCCGTATTATTTTTATCATTAATTATATTATTTTTTATGATAAGCCTCGATATTATGTCACAGAAAAGTTCCGATATTTTCTCGTTACCATCTTTGAATTCATAAATGTATCTTCTATATATTCTTTCTTGGTCATCTAAAATATCATCAGAAAAGCTATTTTTAGGATAATAAGTTGAAAGAGAGAAAATAGAATAGTCGTCAATTTTAAATTTATATTCAAAATCTGTAAAATATATATAATGATACTGATCTGTTTTGAAAAAATTTTCAATTTCGATATCTAGTATATTTTGTTTGTTTTTTCTATTTTTCAACTATATTCCCCCTATTAAAAAACTTCCTCTAAATAAATACGAATAAAATTATAACACATGATTTGGTATAATTTAATAAAGAAAAAAAGGAGATGATCTTGTGAAAATATATAGCAAGATTCAATATATAGCATTTAGCATTCTATATTCAAAAATAAACGGGAATTTTCCAAAATATAATTACAAAAACTTAGCAAAAATATTTTTACATTCCAAAGAAAATGATATTAACTTATTTGAGGCACCAGAAAAAGAGGTAAAATCATTTTTCGAAAAATTTAGTATTAATATATTTAATTCTAGGCAAAAAAATATTGTAGGTAAGATAAAGGAATTCATAGATATTTTCGCAAATAACGAAAAATTACTGATGCAGGCTGAAGAGGAATATATTCTTTGCAAAAAAAACAACATTAATATTTTAACATATGAGGATGATCTATTTCCTAAAAAACTAAAAATTCTAGATGACATTTCCCAACCAGTTTATACAGTGTATTTTAAAGGACCACTTCTTGATTTTGATAAGCTAAGATCTCTGGCTATCGTTGGTTCTAGAAAAGCAGAAGAGATTGGAAAAAAATTGGCAAAAAATATTGCAAAAAAACTTGATAAAACTTTCATAATAATTAGTGGACTTGCAATTGGTATAGACACATTTGCACATATTGGTGCACTCAAATCAAAAATCCCAACTGTTGCTGTATTGGGACAAGGTCTAAACAAAATTGAACAAAATTTATATCCTAAGGAAAATATAAAATTAGGATTAGAAATATTGAAAAATTCCGGAATGATTTTGTCAGAAGTTCCTCCATCAAAAAGAGTTAATAAATACTATCTTTTGTACAGAAATAGAATTCAAGCCGCTTTATCGGATTACATTATAATAATTGAAACTGCCGAAAAAGGTGGAACGATTAAAACTATTTTCTATGGAGAGAAATTAAAGAAGAAGATATTGATCTTTAATCCCAAACAAGAACAACTGAAAATTATACAGAAAAACAATCCGGAAGTTATCAAAGGAAACATTAAATTATTGAAAAATCGAAAATTCCTGTCGTTTTCTAATGAAGATGAATTATTTCTTTTGATTAATTCAAAAACGTTAGTAGAGAACACACTTTTTAATGAAAAAGAGATTTAAATTTAGAATAACCTAAAATAAGATGTAGAATTTTTAGTATGTTAAATACTTATTAAAAGAAATTGTACTCAAATGAATTTATGTTGGAAAAATTTTTTAAGGAAAATTCAAGAACACTGAAAAAAGATGAAGATGGAGGAAATTAATATGAAAAAATTTCTTGTATTAAGTGGTGGCGCTGCAAGGGGGGCTGCTCATGTTGGAGTTATACGTGCGCTTGAAGAAAAAGGATTTGTTCCAGATGCAATAATTGGAGTAAGTATCGGAGCAGTTGTTGGTGCAGGATATGCTGTCTTAAAAGATTCAAAAAAACTTTGGGATTATTCTGAAAAAATTTACAAGAAATCATTTAAATTTTTCCCTATTATCTTTTCATCAAATAGAAAATTTAATCGCCATTTTGCAAAGATAAGTTGTTATCATATGACAAATAAGGTTTCTGTTTTACCTTCAAAATTATATTTTAAAATTTTTGAAAAGGCTTTTGGGAAACTTTCTTTTGAAGATTTAAAGATAAAATTTTATGCTGTATCAAATGATTTGAAAAGTGGAAAAGTAATTATTCATTCTTCTGGAAAGATTATTGAGCCACTTAAAGCTTCCATGGCAATTCCAGGTATTTTTCCTCCAGTAGAATTTGAAGATAAAATTTTGGTAGATGGCGGGACAATTAACAATTTACCAACAGATATTGCAAGAAAACTTGGAGCTGATTATATAATTGCAGTTGATTTGTCTGAAAATAATAAGAAAATAAAAATACCTAAAACTTCAAATGATATACTTAATGTGATTAATCATATGTGTGGAAATAAGATTCTTTCATTTTTAATAAAAGAAGCCGATTTTATTGTTAGACCACCTGTTAATAATATTGGAACATTTGAGTTTAAACGTAGTTTGGAAGTAATGGAAAAAGCATATAAATATACTAAAAAGATTGATCTTCCAAAGGAGATGTTGATGTGAGAATTCATGTGGGAGGATATGGCTTACAAGGTTTAGCTGCAATTCCAGCTATTGAAAGATTTTTATCTCCCAAAGATAAAAATTTAGAGATAATAGCAAATGGTCTTGCTGGTTTTTATGCAATTTTGTTTGAAAATTTTGGAAGTGAAAAAGCAAGAGAGAAAATAAATAGTTTTGTAAAAAAATTTGAAAGTACTTTTTGGATCATAGATAGAGTACAAAAAAAAGAAAAGATTGACAAAAGAAAATCAAGAAAAAATAAAATACTGTGTTCTTTGGAGTACTTCTATAGCGATTCATAAATGGAAAGAAATTGAGGAGTTTTTAGGTGGTTTAAATGAAGACACGTGTGTTAAAGCTGAGGTAATAAACCTTGAAAAGCAAACAGTAGAACTTTATGAGGGCTCTTCTTATAATGTCGCAAAAGCCTGTCTTGCTTTTCCGGGAGTTTTTCCGCCTTTTAAAAGAAAATATATTAATACAACATATCTTTCACAAATACCTGTTTCATTTATAGAAAATGGCGATATAGTAGTATTGAACTTTCGTGATTTATCTCAAATTAAATTTGAAAGTGCCAGCGAAATTCTTCTTCAGGCAATGGAATGTAGGATGATTGAATTTGCAAAAAGAGTGCTAGAATCAAAAAATGTGGAGAAAATTGATATTAACCAACAAATTACAAAATTATGACTATATTTCTTTTTTTCTTTACTTTTTCCCTCCTTTACTTTAGGCTATATCATTTATCCATCGTTTAAATAAAAAAACAATAGGGTATTACTCTAATTTATTTGTGGCCTTTTATTAATACCATACTTATATCATCTTTTTGGTAAATATCTATATTTTTTTTCATAGCTTCTTCGTATATTTTCTTCAAATCTTGGGTATTGCTAAATAATTTTTCTAATCCTTTTGATGTTAGCATATCTTTTTTAGAAATTTTCAATTCTGTTATTCCATCTGAGTAAAATAGAATCTTTTTATTTTTGAGATCTATAATTGTTGGGGCGATTTTGGAGTTAATAAGCCCCATCCCCACGGGAAATGTTCGAGAAACTTCTATAATCTTTGTTTTATTGTTATCAAATATAATTGGATCAGGATGTCCACAACTTATTATTTTTATTTTGGTTCCTTCAAGCTTCCCTATTATAGCTGAAAAATAATTTTGTTCACAAATTTGTTCAGCGTGTTTTTCTAGTATAATAGGAAGTTCACTGATTGATAATTTGTCATCTTCAAGTATTGAATCTATTAAAAGTTTTATGGAAGTAGAAAGTAGTGCTGCTGCAAGCCCATGACCACTTATATCTATTAACATAATCCATGGTTTTTTGTAATATATTAGATCCCCACCAAGAACATTAGAAGGATAATATACAAATTCTACTGTATCATCTTCTTTTGGTAATAGAGCTTGTTGAATTTCAAAGGCTTTTGAAAGTTCCCTATCAGCTATTGAAGCATCTTCAAACATCTCTATTGCTCCGACAACATTTCCATTATCATCTTTTAAAGGCATAGCATATACACTTACAGGTATTCTATTTCCTTGTTTGGTCAGGGAATATACAGCAAATGGTACTCTAAAATATTTTTTATTTTTTATTGACATAACAAGTGGGCATAAATCTGTACGACATACAACTATACCGTTTCTGTCTATATGTTTGAGTATATTGTTTGAGCAAGATCTTCCAACAACTTCTTCCATGCCATAGCCAATAAGTTTTTCAGCTGCTTTATTCCAAAATTGTATATTTCTGTTTCTATCAACTACATATGCTGGAATGTCTAAGCTTTTAAGCCAATCCATTATCTTGTATTCTTCTAAGAGTTTTTTAAAATTTATCATACTATCCGCTCCTTTTTCATAAGAATAATTTTAAAAAAAATATTTATCCTCAAATTAAGAATATCATATTTTTTCCTATTTAAAAACAACTTCTGAAAACTTCTAAAACATGGAATTTAATTTAAGATTTGGTAATATAAAGTGTTATAATAAAAACAAGTACTGTTAATATAAATACATAAAGGAGTGATATAATGATAAAAAAGTTTGTATGGTTATTGACAATTTATTCCATAATTGTATTTCCAATTGATGTTTACTATGAATTAATTGTGCCAAATAAAACTGAAGACACTGTTCAAGAATTATATAACTTTATTTTGGAAAATGACCCTAAAATTTCGCTTACTGATTACGGAATCACTAAAAAAAGTTATGAGTATTTATATTCTCCATATCATGAAAAATTTCAAAAACATGTGTTAACTATTCTAGATTATTTTTTGTTCAAAGAAGTTAATTCTGAATATGTTTTACCACTAAATTTTATTGAAGAATTTAAGATTCAAGGTGATATTTACTTGTACTGTATATTGCTGTTCAATAAAGATTTAAAAGTTATTACAAAATCATTTAATACATATGCATTCGATGAAAATGGTACCATATCTTCTGATGCATTGAGTATTTACAATTCTTTGATTGAAATTGTTAAAAAAATGTTTGAAAATGATCCACCTATAAATTATAACATTGATAATATTTTACTAACTTTATATTTAGATATTTCTGAAAAAGGTAAGGCAATTTTGGAGGTTATTTTTATTTCAAAAACAAAGAAAAATATGGGGTTGCTTTATTTTATAATGTAGTTATACATTGAACTTTAATTTGTTTGTTAATCTCAAACAATTTTGAAGTTTGATTTGTTCATGATTATGATACATATTTTTGTAAATCACTTATTTTGCTTCACTTACGGTGTTTTTTCCTTTTGCCACACCTTTTCGAATATCCTCATTTGCATTCCTGATAGTAGTTAAAGCCCTCTCTATTGTATCAGTTTTTTTGCTTATCTGTTCAAGCAATTGAATTAAAGTTTCTATAATTTGTTTGTATTTACCTATATCTCCTTCTTCTTTTAATTTTACATATCTATCTTGTAAAGTATGGGCTACAACAAATACATCTTTATAGCTACAAATATATACTTTATTTTCCTTTCCCGTTTCAATAAGTTCTGGAGCGAGATCAAGGATTGATTCTGGAACTACTAAGATACAACTATCAATTGTATTTACAAGATTTTGATATTTTTGTATTCTTTGTATTTCTTTCTTTACTTTATTTATTATCTCTTTTTTTAGTTTTTCTCTTAAATTTATATCTTCTTCTTCATTATACTTTTCTAAAATCTCAAATATGTCGGGTAATTTTGAATCAATTGGAATATATTTACCATCTCCCAAATCCCAAGCAAATTCAACTTCTCCGTTTTCTGTTTTTAGATTTGCTTTTATTAATCCCACTTTTATTGATTCCTTAATTGCATCTTTTAATAATATTTCTCCTGTTATACCACGAGTCTTTGTTCCTGAAACTGCTTTTGTGAAAATAGAAATCATTCTTTTCATATCCTCTATCTGAGCATCTCTTCTTTTTTCAATTTCCTCTCTTGACTTTCCTTGTTCAATTAAAAATTGTTCAGTATTTTTTCTTTGTTCTTCAAGAAAATTTTTCATTTGTTCAACAAGTTCAGAAATTCTTTTATCTTTTTGCTCATCAATCATTATCGTTTTCTGGGTTAATTCTGAAAATAACTTATGAGTATTTTGAATAAATTCATTTAACCTTTTTTCTCTTTCTTCATCTAATTTTTCTTTTTGTTTCACAGCCTCAAGTCTTGATTTTTCAATTTCTTCATATTTTGCTTTTAATTCAGCAATTTGAATTGAAAGATTATTTATAGTGGAAAGCTGATTAGAAAAATCTTCAGATTTTTTATCTCTTTTTCCCAAAATATAACCAAATTTATATCCAATAAAAATACCGATTAGCAAACTTATCATAGCAACAAAAACGTAATTCATAAAACACTCTCCTTTTTTAATATGTTTTGACTTAATTTTACCATAAATGTTTGATATAATTTAGAAAGGAATAAATTGAAAACAAGGAGGGGCTTTCATTTTCAAAGTAACTATTTCTGGCTTATTTATGGCTTTTATATTCGGATTGTCGTTTCTTTTTACAAAAAATGCCCTTGATTATACTTCCCCGATGAACTTCATAGCAATTCGATTTACGATTGCTAGTTTGTTTTTGTTCTTTCTTTCTATTTTTAAAATAATTTCCTTGCAAAGAAAAAATTATTTTAAATTATTAATTGTATCTTTATTTCAACCGATTTTATATTTTATATTCGAAACCTCCGGGTTATTATACATTCCATCCTCTGAAGCGGGGATTTTAATCGCTTCAATACCTATTTTTATAACATTTTTAACTCCTATTGTTTTAAAAGAAAAAGTACATAATATGAACTTTTTATTTGTTTTCTTAAGTTTTTTTGGAGTTCTACTAATAATTGGTTTTAACAATTTTAAAGGAAACATTAAAGGGGATTTGTTGATACTTTGTGCTGTTTTTTCGGCAACTTTTTATAACTTCACTTCAAGAAAATTTTCAAAAGAATTTCAACCGGTTGAAATAACTTTTTTTATGATGATTATCGGTGCTATCTTTTTTAATGCATTAGCAATTATAAGAGAAGAACTTGATTATACAGTACTAACAAATATTCATGTATTGATCCCGGCTTTATATCTAGGTATTCTATCTTCTTCTGTAGCATTTTTCCTTGTCAATTATATGCTTTCTAAGATATCACCTACGCAGTCATCAATTTTTGCTAATTTAACTACTGTTACATCCGTTTTGGCAGGTGCTTTATTTAGAAACGAACAAATAACTTTGAAACACATAATAGGAATGACGCTTATTATATTAGGTGTTTGGGGAGTAAATTATTATAAGTATAATAATTCTTAGGACCAATTAATTTATTTTAGATAAACTGTTATCTCGTTGGATAAGCTTCCAGCTTCAGGAATTTGTTTATAAACATAGATTCCTTTTCCAACAAATTTTATTTTAAAGAATTTTTCTAATACCAATATTTGCCTTAAATTCCATCCTTTTACATTTGGTACAATGCCAGGAGTTACAAAGATATAATTCTCATTTTTGGTGTAATAATCTTTTACAACTTTTATAAGTTCGGAAAAAAGTGGAGCAGCAACTTGACTTGATAACCCATAACCTTTGGGATTTCTAACCCAAACCATTCCCGTATATAAATTATCTTTAATCGAAAATCCTCCTAAAAAAGTCATCATATATTCCTTATTTCCCGGCTTTATTTGACTGGTACCAGTTTTTCCTAGTATATCAATTCCAGGTACTTTTGCTAATTTTCCCGTACCATTTTCTATAACATCTCTTAGAAATTCTTTAACTAATTTTGCAGTTTTTGAAGTTATTACTCTATATCTTTTCTGATATGAATCAAGTACGATAGTTGGCGATATGTATATACCATCATTCAAAATACTGTTAAAAGCCGTAATTAACTGAATTGGAGTTACACCTATAGAATAACCAATAGGTAAATAAGCCCAATCTACTTTCGACCAGTTTTTAGGATTTTTTAGGATTCCTTTAATTTCTCCTGGAAGTTCTATATTTGTTAAATCTCCAAAATTAAATGTTTTAAAAATTTTATATAAAGTTTCTTTTCCAAATTCACTTACTAATTTATCAGAAGTTTTTACCGCAGCGATATTGCACGATTCAGATATTGCTTTTTTCAAATTTATTAGTCCATGTGGGTGTATGTCTGTAATTTTTATACTTAAATTTTTTTCAGGATAAATATAACCATTGCATAGGAATGTTGAATCTTTTGATATAACTCCTAAATCTAAAGCTGCTGCATAAAATATTGGCTTAATTGCTGATCCTGGTTCAATATATCCCATTGTGTAATCTGGCCAGGAATTTGTAGTTACTAGTGATTTTATTCTACCAGTTTTTGTTTCCATTAAAATTATTCCTACGCTTTCAGCATTATATTTTTTTTTAGCTTTAGTTGCTAGCTTGTAAATATTTTTTTGTAAAAGAGAATCTATTGTTAATTTTAAATTATTTCCATTTTTAGGAGGTATATATTGGGTTATAGTTCCATTTTTATTAAACTGACCAGAAAATTTGAATATAATTTTTCCATTTTTCTTTCCTTTTAGATAAGAATTATATACTTTTTCAATTCCGCTAATTCCATTAGAAGAACTTACCTTTCCAATTATCATGTCCATACCATAGTTTAAAAGCGAAATTCTCTTAGAACTAATTGATATATTAACAAACTTTCTCAAGTTGCTTGGAATTTTTCTTTTAATATCATCGATGTCATATGCTTCACCAATTTTATTAAATTCTTTGTTAAAATCTATTTTTACACCAAATCGACTTTCTAAAAGTTTTAAATCAAAATCCAATGAAGGATTATAAAATCTTTTAAAAAAACGGGTGTCAAAGTATGCTACATAATATGGAATGCTCGTTGAAAGGAGGTTTTCATTACAATCAAAAATCTTCCCTCTTAATGAAGGAATACTTAATTCTAAAACTTCTTCACTATTAGTATTGTTAATTTTAAATAAGCTGAGCATCTCTATGAAAATTATTACAGTTAGAACTATGTATATAAAAATTACTCTAGAGTTTTTCATTTCAAGGTTTCAGATCCAACCATTAATGCTTCTATGTTTTTGTTTATATTGATTATTTTCCTATTTAATTCTAAAGTTTCCCTTTTAAACGCCTCTTTCTGAATTTGAATTTCCAAATTCAATCTTGAATAATGGAGAGAAATGGCAAAAGATAGAATTACCAAAATAACAGGAATTGTAACAAAAAAAACAAATTTAAAAAATTTAGATAATCTAATACTAACTTCTTTACTTCGCTTCGCTTGTACACTAACAGCCATAATGTTCCCCCCTTAAATACGCTCCGCTACTCTCAATTTTGCACTCCTTGCTCTAGGATTACTTTTTATTTCATCTTCACTAGGCTTGATTGGTCCTGCTATTTGTTTAAGAAATTTCGAGTTTTTAATAAAGTGCTTAACTATCCTATCTTCCAGTGAATGAAATGATATTATAGCCAATCTCCCTCCTATCTCTAAAAGCTCTTCAGCATTCTTTAACAATTGTTCTATATTTTTTAATTCTTTATTTACTTCTATTCTTATTGCTTGAAAAGTTTTTGTTGCAAAATGTCTCCTTCTTTTTCTAAGTTCAGCTGGTGGTAAAGCCTTTCGGATTACTTCAACTAATTCTCTAGTTGTGTTTATCGGTCTGTTATTTACAATTGATTTTGCAATACGCCTCGAGAATCTTTCTTCGCCATATCTAAAAATAATATCTGCAAGTTTTTTCTCTGAGTATGAATTAACAATATCGTGGGCACTTGTGGTTTGTTCCAAATCCATTCGCATATCTAAAGGTTCATCTCTATTAAAAGTGAATCCCCTATCTTTAGCCTTTAACTGATATGTTGAGATACCTAAATCTGCAAGAATACCTGAAACTCTTTCAATTCCCATAGTTTTCAATATCAATGGAAGGTCAACATAGGAGGCTTTTATGAGGGTGACATTACCAAACCCTTCAAGTCTTTGCCTTGCAAGTTCCAAAACTTCGAAATCAACATCAAAACCAATAACACGAGAATTTGGACACTTATTGGCAATTAAAGCAGTATGTCCACCTTCTCCAACTGTACAATCCACGTATATTCCATTATCGTTCCATATAAGGTAACTTATAACTTCTTGTGGCAAAACCGGAATATGCTTATCATTGTATTTTCTCATACTATCTCTCCGCTCCGCTATACTTACACATTGTAAAGAATAACATATGTATTTTTAAATTCAAAATTAAAAGAAAAAAAGACTAAGTGCATTTAAGCACTTAGTCATGGTAATTTGGATAATTTTAAAATATAAAAACAATAGTATACATAATTATTACGATAATATTTCATTTAACCTTTTAATGATTTTTCAAGGATCTTTTTAGAAATAATGTTATGTTTTTCAATATATTTACTTATTTCAAAATTTACAAACTCGCTATTAAATATCTTAATCTCCCCGTTAATAACGGATAAATCGACTTGTTTTGCATCGCAGAGTAATATTGCATTAATAGGATTGTGAAGTGCTCCCGCAAATTCAACTTTATCAAGTTTAAAACCAATAAAATCTGCTGCTTTGTCTTTTGCTAATGTACCAAGATAATCATCTACGTGTAAAACTTTTGCACCACCCAAAGTACCCATCTTCAAAATTTCTTCGATCGTTACAGCTTTAGCCCCATACTTTACTCTTTGTAATAAAAGTGCATTTCTCAATTCTAGCAACATGTTATTTGTGTCATTGCTAGCACTTCCGTCAACTGCTATACCTATTTTTAATTTTTTCTTCATTTCTGTAACTGGGGATATTCCAGACCCCAACCGCATATTTGATGATGGACAATGGGCCATTCCCACATTATTACTGGACAATTTTTCTACATCTTTTTCGTTTAAATAAACTAAATGTGCAAACCACACTTTATCGTTCAACCATCCTAATTCTTCCATATAATCTACTGGTCGCTTACCAAATTTTTCAATACAATACATTTCTTCATCGTAAGTTTCGGCAAGATGTGTGTGGAGAAGCACGTTATATTTTTCTGATAACTTTAAAGTTTCAATCATAAGAGTTTTAGTAACTGAAAATGGTGAACATGGAGCCAAGGCTATTCTTAACATTGAGTACTTTGATGCGTCGTGGTATTGTTTGATAACTCTTTCAGATTCGATTAATATTTCGTCATCTTTTTGTACCACAGTATCAGGTGGTAACCCTCCATCTTTTTTGCTCAAAGACATACTACCTCTAGTTGGATAAAATCTAATTCCAATATTTTTGGCAGCTTCAATTTCAGCATCAAACAATTTATTGTTCCCGAATGGATACAAATAAAGATGATCGGTAGTCGTTGTAACACCCGTTTTAATCATTTCATAAGTTGCGATCATTGTACTTATATATATTGCTTCTTCGTCTATAAACTTCCAAATCTCATATAAATAAACAAGCCAATCAAACAGTTTACTATTTTCAGCAAGTCCCCTTGTTAAGGTTTGAAACATGTGATGATGTGTATTTATAAATCCTGGAATAACCATATATCCATTTAAATCATAGACTTCGTCAGCTTCAATTCCCTCGTGATTTTTACCAATATCTATGATCCTGTTATTTTCTACCAAAATGTATCCATTCTTTAAGTTTCCTATTTTTTCATCAAATGTGTATATATAGGAAATGTTCTTAAACAATTTTTTCATGTAATTCACCTCAATCTTCAAAATAAATCTTTTCTAACTCATTTTTGTGTTTTCCTCTATACTCAACAATTAATTCATCGATTTCTTCAACTTTTTCTTGTTCCTTTTTCCAATAGTTATAATCTCTTTGTGCGTTTAATTCTTCAACAGTTTTCCCCTGTTGTTCTACCCAAGTATAATATTTTAAATTATGCCATCTTTCTTTGTTATACATAGTGCCCTCAAAAATCCAAGAAGGTTCCTGATATGAAATTATTCTTTCGTATCTATTTTTTGCTTCATTTAAAGTTAACTTTCCAAATTTTTCTTCTAAATCTTTCATAACGGACCTATATCTTTCAATTGAATCGGTAGCAACTATAAAGATATTATCATCAGCACCGAATTTATAGTGTTTTGCAACTTTTATTGCTCCAATCAGATTTGCAACACCAGAAATTCCAAATTTATCCGAAATAAATTCAATTAAATCTTTATTTACAAAACTTTTCAAAAATTCTTTTCCAACTGGATCACTAAAAACATGTAGCATTTTTTTCGAGTCCATGTCATCAACTAGTACTACGGCATCATTATTTAAAACGTTATGTATCCAAGTTACGTGCTTATCGCCAATACCTTGAATGTCATGTCCTCCGTATCCATTAAGTGAAATCGTAGGACATTGTAAAGGTTCTACTGCTACAACTTTTGCATTTGGAAATTCTTGTTTTACTCTATCTCCAGAAGCAATTGTTCCTGCAGAACCGACGCCAAGAACAACAGCAGAAATTTTTCCATTACCTATATTTCTCTTTTTTACAAGATCAATCATTGAATTTCCTGTTACATAGTAGTGAAATCTATAGTTTCCAAATTCCTCAAATTGATTTAAAATCCTTATTTTTTCAGGATCTTTGTTATATAACTCCTTTGCTTTATCATAAATTTCTTTGACATTTGATTCACATCCAGGAGTTGCAATAACCTCAGCACCATATGCTCTGATAATTTCAAATCTTTCCTTACTCATAAGTTCTGGTAATAATACAATTGATTTATAATTCATTCGTGATGATACCCAAGCACCGCCTATACCGTAATTTCCAGTAGAAGGCCATACTAAAGTATGTTTAAATGGATCTACTTCTCCACTTACAGTTTTCTCTGCTAAAATTGAATATGTTGCACCAACTTTATGACTTCCAGATGGAAATTCCTTTGCATAAAGCACTATAATATTTGGTTTTACACCTGTTAATTCACTTGGAAGAATAAAATAGTAGTACTCGTTATTTTCGTTCTTCCATGTGATATTAAATAAATTAATAGGATGCAATGGATCTTTCTTTTTCATTTCAAGTGCTCTTTTTCTAATCTTTGAATCAAGTTTTTCTGGGTTAAGCATTTCAGAAAATGTAGGTCCAATCACAGGAACTTTTTTCATAACTATCACTCCTTTTTTATAATTTCTTCAATAGATACAGGAATTTTATTTAACTGCTTCCCTATAGCAGCTGATATAGCGTTTAAAATAGAAGGTGGGGCACTCATTAGTGATGGTTCACCCAATCCTTTGGCACCAAATGGACCTTCTGAAAAACTATCCTCTACAAAGTCAACATAAAATTCAATAGGAATATCTTTAATTGTGGGAATTAAATAGTTGTTGAAATTTTTAGTTGTGATTTTTCCATCTTTGTACTTTAAATCTTCAAAAAGAACATACCCCATTCCTTGAATAACTCCACCATGTACCTGTCCAATTGCTCCATCCAAATTTATAACTTTTCCTATATCATGGCATACCCAAACCTTTTTTAATTCTATTTTGCCAGTTAAAATATCGACTTCTACTAATGATAATTGCGTAGCATACGAATAAGTAACATATGCTTCACCAACACCATTTTCGTGATTAAAATCAAGTTTTGGAGTTTTGTACCATCCCGTTTCAGATAACTTTACGTTATTATTATTACAGAGCATAGCAATCTCATTAAAAGAAAATTTTTTATCATTCACGTAAACAAAGCCATCTTTGAATTTTATTTCATCTTTTTTTACGTTGAAGTATTCTCCCAAGAAGTTTAACATGTTGTTCTTAATTTTTTCGGTAGCAATTTTTACAGCATTACCACTGAAAAAAGTAGTTCTTGATGCAACTGTTGGCCCACTATCCTGGATAAATAATGTTTGAGGCTGTAATACCCTAATTTTTGATAAATCTTGACCTAAAATTTCTGAAACAATTATTGAAATTGTTGTTTTGGCACCTTGTCCCATTTCAGTATTGCCTATCATAATGGCAATTGTTCCATCAGATTGAACATTAACCATTGCTGTAGCTCCATCTAAAAATTGTCCACCAGCTCCTAAGCTCACCCCATAGAATATGTGAGCCCAGCCTAGACCTTGTTTTTTTAACAAATTGCTTTCGTTAAATTTTTTAACACTTTCCTTTAATTGTTCGTAGTTTGAAGCTTCATATACCTTTTTTAAAGTTTCTTTGGCCCCCACAGATTCAGTAAGTAAATGTCCTGTGGCAGTTTGTTTATTCTTTTCAAGTGCATTTTTCATTCTGATATCGAATGGATCAATATTAAGTTTTTTAGCAGCTATGTCCATCATTGATTCCATTGCCATCAAAACTTGTGGAGAACCAAATCCTCGGAAAGCACCGCATGGAACTTTATTTGTGTAAACTCCATAGACATCGACTTTTACGTTATCAACACTGTATGCTCCACATGCATGAACCATTGTTCTGTACATAACTATTGGAGATAATGTGGAATATGCCCCCATATCAAGATAAATTTTTGCTTTAACACCAAGAATTTTTCCTTCTTTATTAAATGACACCTCATAAAATGATTTGCTAGGATGCCTTTTACTAGTTTCTTTAATATCCATCTCACGTGTGTAAATTAACTTAACAGGCCTTTTAGTTAAAAAAGATAACAAAGCAGCCTTTGAGGCAATATAAGATGGCACATCTTCTTTTCCGCCAAATCCTCCACCCGTTTCAGTTTGGATAACATTAATATCCTTTAAATCTATTCCTAATATTTTTGATACATCTTTTTGTACATAAAATGGGCATTGTGCAGATACATAGAGTTCTAATTTATCAGAATAATTTGCAACAACACCTTGTGTTTCAAGATAAGCATGTTCTTGATATCCCGTTTCAAAGGTTTCTTTGATTATTAAATCTGCATTTTTAAACGCATTTTCAACATTCCCTCTTCTAATTTTTCTTGTAAATGCCACATTATTCTCATGCACCAAAACTTCATTTTTTATTGCATCGTCTATAGTAAAAACGCCTGGTAGCTCTTTTATTTTAAACTTTACCAATTCTTTTGCTTTTTTTGCAATTTCTGGAGTTTCTGCCGCAATTATAGCAAGAACATCTCCTTCAAATCTTACTTTTTCACCTTCAGGAACTAAAAAAAACATATCATCAATTACATGACCAAATTTATTTGTGCCAGGTACATCTTTATAAGTGGCAATCTTAATAACACCAGGTAATTTTTCTGCTTCACTTATATCTATATGTTCAAGTATTCCATGTGGAACATCTGCATAAACAACCTCTGTATAGAGCATGTTCGGAAAGTAATAATCAGAAGCATATTTAGAAATACCGTAAGCTTTTTCTTTTGCATCAATTCTTATTACTTTTTTTCCAATTATATTCATATATTACACCTCCACAAATAAATCCACAATTTTTTGCTTTTCAACATCAATTAATCCTTTGTCAGTTATCTTTAATTTTGGAATTACAGCTAATTGTAAGAAATGAATATTCATTAAAACATCTTTTCTTGGCCCCAGAGATTCGATTGCAGTTTTTATTTGTTTTAAATTGTTAATTACATATGTATAATCTCTATCCGACATAAGACCGGCGATAGGTAATGATAATTCGGAAATTACTTTACCGCCTTTTACAACAACTATTCCCCCATTAATTTCTTGAATTCGTCTTATTGCTTTATTCATATCATTATCATTTTCGCCAACAACTGCTAAATTATGTGAATCATGACCAATTGTAGTTGCAATAGCTCCTTTCTTTATTCCCGTACCTTTAACAAAACCTATTGTATATCCCGAGGCTTTGTGCCTATCAAAGACAACCATTTTTACAATATCATTTTCAACATCTGAAATTATCTCATTTTTAGATACCTTAGGCGAAATAATTATTTCCTCAGTAAAAAGAGAATAGTCTTTAATAGAAATTACCCTAATCTTTTTATTTTGATTTTTGATTTTTAAATTATAGTCTTTTCTTATGTTTATAACTCCTAAAGTTTCTGGTACATCCTTAAAAATACTTTCAATTGTTAAATTTAGTTTATTGTTCTTCACCACAAATCTTGAATCTTTTATTACAAATTTAATGTTAAAACTTTCTAAATCATCAATCAAAACAATATCAGCTTTGTACCCAGGTGAAATAGCACCCATACTTCTTAGATTAAAATATTTTGCGGTATTAATTGTCGCCATTCTTATTGCTATAACTGGTGGAATACCGTTATCAATCGATTCTTTGACAATCTGATTAATATGTCCTCTTTTATTAATATCCTCTGGATCCCTATCATCTGTACAAAATGAAAAAAAGAAGTGGTTCATCAAATCAACGGCGGGTAAAAGAGATTTTAAATTTCTTGCTGCGGTACCTTCTCTAATAAAAATATGCATTCCTTTTGAGAGTTTTTCTAACGCTTCATTGACAGTTTCGCATTCGTGATCGGATCTAACAAATGCATCAATATAAGCGTTAAGATTTTTTCCAGATAATCCAGGAGCATGACCATCAATTCTTTTGTATTTATGACGCAAAATTTCAATTTTAGTAATTAATTCTCTATTACAATTAATTACCCCTGGATAGTTCATAACTTCACCTAATGCAATAATTCGAAATGGATACTTTTCAATTAAACTAACCATATCTTCTGGCCCAAGTATTGCTCCTGAAGTTTCCAAAGAAGTTGCAGGGACAGCTGAAGGAATTGCAAAATATACATTTAATGGAATTCCTTCAGTAGCCTTAATCATATAATTAATCCCCTCAACTCCTAAAACATTTGCAATTTCATGTGGATCAGCAATTACAGTTGTTGTTCCATTTAGTAAAACCATTTTTGCAAATTCAATTGGTGAAAGCATAGAACTTTCAATATGTACATGAGCATCAATCAAGCCTGGAATTGCATATAATCCATTTGCATCAAATATTTTTTTTGCATCTGTATATTCAAATCCAATACCTGCTATTCTCTTTTTGTATAATGCAATATTTGTATTTTCAATTTTTCCAGTATACACATTAACTAAATTTACGTTTTTTATTAATAAGTCAGGAACTTTTTTTCCAAGTGCTACTGGAACCATTTCACAAATTTTCATTTTATCCCCCCTTTTTTTGCATTATATACGAAAAGTTAAATAAAAAGAAAATTATGATATTTAAAGTTTTTTTTATCATAATCGTTTTAAACTTTATTTAATTGTTTTTTTTTCTTTTTTTTGGATGATATGAAATATTGTTGAACAAACATATCATATCTAACAAATGTATACTCACATAACAAAAAAAGCTGGCCAAAATGGCCAGCTTTCGTTATAGATAAATCTTTATTATAATGAACCCGGGAAATGACATGCCACAAAATGCCCCGGACTAATCTCTCTTAATTCAGGTTCTTCTTTGGAGCATATATCTTTTGCAACGGGACATCTTGGATGAAATCTGCACCCCTTTGGTGGGTTTACTGGACTTGGAACATCTCCTTTCAGTATAATTCTATTCTTTTTATATTCAGGATCAGGCACAGGTATTGCACTCATAAGGGCTTTTGTGTAAGGGTGCATTGGACTGTCAAATAATTCTTTTTTAGAAGCGTTCTCAACTATTTTACCAAGATACATAACAACTACTCTATCAGAAATATACTTCACAACAGAAAGGTCATGTGAAATAAAAATATATGTAAGGTTATGTTTTTTCTGCAAATCTATCATTAAATTAATTACCTGTGACCTAATTGAAACATCTAAAGCGGCTACTGCTTCGTCGGCTACTATTAACTTTGGATTCATTAATAAGGCCCTTGCTATTCCAATCCTTTGCCTTTGCCCACCCGAAAATTGGTGTGGAAACCTGTACATATGCTCACCATGAATTCCCACTTCTTCTAGTGCATTTCTAACTTTTTCTATGACTTCTGACTTTTTAATTACTCCATGTAATACAGGGCCTTCTGATACAATTGTCTTCACTCTAATTCTTGGATTTAAAGAACTATACGGATCTTGAAATACTATTTGCATAGTTCTTCTAAATTCTGACCTTTTCTCGGAAAGATTTGAAAGAAGTTTATTATAAAATCCATTCTCTCCTAATTCTTTATAAAGTTCATAATACTTTTTATCTATACCGTTCAATTCTCGTGAGTCAATATTTTTAAATTTATCCACATAAGTTGTTTTTAGATACTTTTTTGCGCGAAATCTTGGCATAAAATAATACGTTGTATCTTCACCATCAACAATTATTCTTCCAGAAGTTGGCTCGTATAATCGCAATAACGTCATCCCTGCAGTAGTCTTTCCACATCCAGACTCACCAACTAATCCTACTGTCTCACCTTCATAGACATCAAAAGTTATATCATCGACTGCTTTAACCCATGCAACAACTCTTTTGAAAACTCCTGCTCTAATTGGAAAGTATTTTACAAGATTTTCTATTCTAAGTAATACCTTTTTTTCGCTCATGCACTTTCACCAGCCTTTTTTAGTTTCTGTGCTTCTTCAATTTTATGATAATAAAAACATCTTGAATAATGATCTTCCCCAACCTTTTGTAATGGAGGAATTTCTTTTCTACATCTTTCATCTGAAAATTCACATCTTGTATTAAACCTACATCCCGGTGAAAAATGTAACGGATCAGGTACAATACCTGGAATATTGTACAATCTATCCTGATCAATATCCAATCTTGGTATAGAATTTAACAATCCCCACGTGTACGGATGTCTCATTTTCTTAAAAACTTCCTTTACATCAGCTGTTTCCATAACCATACCACCATACATAACCACAACTCTATCCGCATTTTCTGCTATTACCCCTACATCATGTGTAATAAATATAATTGCCATACCATATTCTTTTTGTAGTTGTTTCATTAAATCTAGAATTTGAGCCTGTATAGTTACATCTAAAGCAGTAGTAGGCTCATCTGCGATTAACAATTTCGGTCTACACGACAGAGCCATTGCAATCATTGCACGTTGCCTCATACCACCCGAAAGTTCATGTGGATATTCATCAATCCTTTTTTCTGGTTCAGGAATTCCAACTTTCCTAAGCATGTCAATTGCCATTTCTCTTGCTTCTTTTTTATTAACATCTTGATGAAGTAAAATTGCTTCCATAATTTGTTCGCCAATTGTGAAAACCGGATTTAAAGCCACCATTGGTTCCTGAAAAATCATCGCAATATCATTTCCTCTTATTTTTCTCATTTCATCATCAGAAAGTTCCAAAAGATTTTTACCTTCAAAAATAATTTCACTACCTTCTAAAATCTCTCCGTTTGGATCAAGTAATCTTAATATTGAAAGAGATGTAACACTTTTTCCACTACCCGATTCACCAACAATTCCAAGCGTTTCACCAGGATACACTTCAAAATCCACACCATCAACAGCCTTTACAATCCCATCTTCTGTATGAAAATATGTTTTAAGATTTTTTACTTGCAATAATGGTTTCTTTTCCAACTTTACCACTCCTTTATTTCAATTTCGGATCAAATACATCTCTAAGGGCATCACCCACCAAATTCCACGCAAGCACAAACAATACCATTGCCATACCTGGATAAAAAATAGTATACCAATACGCAAAAGCCTGTCCACTAGAACCTAAAATATAATTTCTTGTATAATTTAACATCGAACCCCAATCAGCATAACCAATAGGTGCACCTAATCCTAAAAATGACAAGGCAGCAGCAGTAATAACAAGTGACCCAAGTCTCATTGTTGCCTGAACTAACACAGGAAAAATTGTATTCGGTAGTACATGTCTTAAAATAATAACATAATCTTTTATACCAAGTGCTTTAGCAGCAAGTACAAATTGTTCCTCTTTAACCTGTAAAATGTTAGCTCTAATAAGCCTTGCAACAGCCATCCAACCAAAAACAGTCATAGCTATCATCACCTTATCAAGTCCACTCCCCAAAATAGTGGTTAATACCATGGCAGCAAGTAGAAACGGAATTGAAAGAAAAACATCAGTAATTCTCATTAAAACTTCATCAATCCATCCACCAAAATACCCTGCAATTGAACCTATTATTAAACCTATTATTGTAGACAAAATAACTACGGTTAAACCAATTTTAAATGCTGTTCTAGTTCCCCAAACAACACCGTAATAAATATCTCTTCCCGCAATCATTCCAAATGGATGATCCTTACTTGGTTGTACTGGATCAGAGCTCCATGAAAGAATTGGCATAATATATGGGTCCTCTAATTTAGAAGGATTTCCATTTTCATCTGGAAACATTGGATTCACAGGTGGTGCAAGAAATGGTGCAAAGATTGCCACAAATGTAAAAAAAAGTAATAATGAGAAGCCTAATACTGCAGATGGATTTCTAAATAATTTTCTTAAAGTTCTTTTAAATTCTGTATTCACTCAAAAACACCTCCTTAACCGAGTCTAATCCTTGGATCAAGAATAGCATATAGTATATCAATTATAAGATTACCAATAACAAGCAACGTAGAATAAAAGAGTGTACTCCCCAATATTGCTGCATAATCAAGTTGTGTTGCAGCCTGTGCAGTAAATCTCCCCATACCAATTCTATTGAATATAACCTCAACAATAACTGTACCGGCTAACAAACCAATAACCATAGCACCTGCAACTGTTACCACAGGAATCATTGCATTTTTCTTGGCATGTTTATGAATAACATCCTTTTCTGGAACACCTTTGGCTCTTGCAGTCCTAACATACTCTTTCCCCAATACTTCCAACATGCTTGACCTTGTTATTCTTAAAAGATATGCCCACCACAACCATGAAATTGTCAAAATGGGACCTATTAAATGTCTAAGCGCATCCCAAAAAATGTCTAATCTACCATTTAAAAGAGCATCAATTGTCAATATTTTAGTAAATCTATGAAATTCTCCTGATTTAACCACTTGTTCTGCCCATCCACTTAAAGTACCAGGTGGAAACCATCCTAATACTGAATAAAATATCATTAACACAATTAATCCAAACACAAAATCTGGTAATGACCACCCTATTATTGCGAAAATCCTAATAAAATGATCTATAAATTTATCTCTGTTAACAGCAGCAGTAACTCCTAACCAAATACCTACAACTACTACTGGTATAAATGCGTAAATAGCAAGTTCAATAGTATAAGGTATTCTGTCTTTAATGGCTTTTGCAACTGGTTCCTTTGCTGTAACCGACCAACCAAGATCTCCTTTTAAAACACCACTGATCCATTTAAAATACCTCGTCCACATTGGATCATTCAATCCATACTGTTCAATCAATTTGTCCAGTTCTTCATTTGACAACTTATCGAACATATTAGGATTTACATATGCTGACAACATTTTCTCTGGACCTAAAATTTCGGTAAAACTAAAAATAACCAATGTTACACCAAAAATAATCAATGGTAACAACAAAAGCCTCCGAATAATATACGCCGTCAACTGTAACACCTCCTATATGCATTTAATGTTATTCTCACTTTAATTATATCAGTAGTAAAAAATGTTTCAAGTCTGAATAAATCTTAATATTAATGCAAAACTTTTAATTTTGTTTATATAATCACAATTCTTCCTTAATCCGCATTGCTAATTTTTTACCAACAATTTTTTCTAATTCATATAATGGTGCATTTTTAATATTTTCCAACGTTTTAAACTTCATGAGCAATTGCTTTTTTCTTTTTGAACCTATGCCAGATATATCATCTAATTTACTTACTTTATAACTTTTTAATTTTAAATGTCCACTAAATGTATTAGCAACTCTGTGGGTTTCATCCCTTATAAAAATTAATGTCCTTAACACATCATCTGTATGCTCAAGCTTTATAACTCCACCTCTTACCACAATTAGTTCTTCTTCCTTTGCAATACCCACAACATCCACATCTAAACTCATCTTTTCTAGTTCTTGAATTGCAGCATTAACTTGCCCTTTTCCTCCATCAATAAAAAGTAAATCTGGTAATTTATGCTTTGAATATCTTTTTCTAATAAACATTCTAATACTCTCATAATCATCTAATATATTTCCAAGTTTATACCTTCTATACTCTTCTTTTTTTGGATAGCCGTTTTCAAATACCACTAATGATGCCACAGTATATTTTCCATTTCTATGGGAAATATCAGTACCCTCAATTCTTAAAGGAATTTTCTTCAAATTTAGAATCTCTTTCATTTTTAAGAGCACTCTTTTATTAAATTTAATTGTTTTAACATGTTCATTTAAATTTTCTAAGGCAATTTCGTAAATATATATATCCTTTTCATCTTTTGGTAAAGTTATAGGAACTGTAAAATCTAGTTTTATCTTTTGGTTAAAAACTATTTTTTCAGGAAGGTCACTTTTTAATCCATAATAAAATTGAAAAAGAAATTCCTCAAAGGTTAATGCTGACTCATAGAATAGTTTTGATACCAAAATTCCACTTCTTACCTTTAAAATTGTAAACATATTATCCCTGAATGCTATATAATCTACATTTCTATTATCATTTAAAATTACTCCTTGTGATTTCATAAGACTGTCAAATGAAAATAATAAATCTCTATATTTTGCCGCATTTTCAAAATCAAGCATTTTAGAATGATATAACATCTTATTTTCAACAAAATTTCTAACATAATCATAATTACCATTTAACACATTCTCCAACTTTTCTATAATCTTAATATAAAGATTTTTGTTTTCTTTTTCTTTTAAACATGGAGCAATACAAGTTTTTAGATAATAATTTAAACATGGTTTTTTTATTTTTTCTAAGCTTTTCTTACAATTTCTAAAATTTAACACTTTTTGTAAAACTTCCAAAAAAAGTCTCACAAAGCCTATGTTGGTGTATGGTCCAAAATACTTTCCACCTTTTTTTCTATTCCTAGTAATTTCAACATACGGAAATTCATCATCAGAAATTCTTATATATACATATGATTCACTTTCTTTCAACATTACATTATATTTGGGCTTATATTTGTAAATCAAAGTAGCTTCTAATAATAATGATTCCTTTTCATTTTTTACAATTATAGTTTCTAATTTGTCGGATTCTTCAATAATCAATTTACTTTTTTCTTCTTTAAATAAAAAATGCGAACTTAACCTTTTTTTTAAATTTTTTGATTTTCCAATGTAGACATATTCATTGGATTTTTTGAAAATATAGACTCCAGGTTTTTCAGGAATATCTTCAATAACACTTTTTTCTAACATAAAACCACTCCCAATACAAAAATAGTGGGGATTCCCCCACTATTTATCTGAAAAATCATTTTCTATTCTAAATTTCTGTTTTTAATACCAAAAATTAAAGTTACAACATATGACCATCCAATTGAAAATGAAGAAATATAAACAGCATTCTTAACCCACAACGCATCAATAACCAAAAATGCTATTAGTATTATTGAAAATAAAATTCCTTTTCTCATAGCAGAACGAATATTCAAACTTGCCAAATCTTTCATTTCAAACATTGAATAAATAGCTATTACTAAATATGCAATAGGTGATATAGACAAACCCAACTTTGTAAAGAATTCCACAAACCCACCTGTTAGAAAAAACAACAATGAAATTACAAAAAATAACCACGCCATAACTGTAGAAATACCAAAAACTGATTTACCTTGCTGAATAATTCCAAGAGTTAATAATATTCCAAGCAAGATATTAACAATACACATTAAAACAGAGTAAGCAGTAACTCCCAACATTAACTTTCACCCTCATTTTCCAAAAATTCTTTATATTCTTCTTCACTCATCAATTCATCAAATTCTTCTTTGTTCGAAAATTCAATTTTAATAATCCATCCTTTTCCTTCAGCATCTTCATTTATTAACTCTGGTTGAGAATCCAACTCTTCATTAACTTCGACAATTTTCCCACTTACCGGTACATAAATATCTGATGCTGCTTTAACACTTTCAATTGAAAGTAAAATATCCCCTTTTTTTAGTTCGACTCCAACTTCTGGAAGATCAACATAGACTATATCACCAAGCTTTTCTTGAGCATGCTCAGTGATTCCAACATATCCATTTTCATCAACCCATTCATGAGTTTTTGTATATCTTTTCATATAATCCCCTCCCTATTATATATTTAACCAATACTATTCTAACACATAAAATAAGTTATTCAAGGTTCAAAAAAGTAATATTTGGACAAAAAAACGTAAAAAATAAAATCAAGCTAAAAAATAAAGGCTTTTCCAACAAATATAACAATATATGAAAATAAATATGCTAAGCTAAAACTATAAACTACTGAAAAAACAACCCATTTCCAACTACCAGTTTCTGATTTAATAGTAGCAAGTGTTGCAAAACATGGAATATACAACAAAACAAATACAAGAAATGCATATGCACTTAAAGGCGATAAAGATTGAGAAAGTAACATTTTTGCACTTGAGATATCTCCTTGGGCAAATCCATATAACATTGAAATTGTAGAAACAATAACTTCTTTTGCAACCCCACCAAAAAACAAAGCTGTACTTATTTTCCAATCAAATCCCAAGGGTTTCAATATTATTTCTAAACCTTTACCAATATAAGATGCAAAACTTGTATCTATATTTCCATGATTTGGAAAATACGTTAACCCCCATACTGCGATACTTGTAACTAGTATTATAGTCCCAGCTTTTTTCAAAAAATGGCTTCCTTTATTCCAAGTATAAATGAAAATATTTCTAAAAGTAGGTACTCTATATCTTGGTAATTCCATAACTAATGGTACATTTTCTCCTTTGAAGAAGATTTTGTTGATAAAGTAAGCTGAAAAAGCGGTTAAAAGTATACTAATAAGATAAATGCTAAAAAGAACTTCAGATTTATACCCTTTGAAAAAAATTCCAATTATCATTATATACACTGGAAGCCTTGCACTACAACTTATAAAAGGGGATGATAATATGGTACCAATTCTTTCTTTTTCATCTGGTAAACCTCTTGCTGTCATTATTGAAGGAACATTACATCCAAATCCCAATATTAAGGACATAAATGCTCTACCAGATAATTTTAACTTGTACATTAGCCTATCTAAAACAAAAGCAGCTCTAGGTAAATATCCAGATTCTTCCAAAATCCCTAAAGCTAAAAATAAACCAAAAATATTTGGAACAAAAACTAAAATTCCACCAACCCCACCAATTACTCCATCTGCAATTAACGAAATAAATGCGTTGTTACCAAATGATTTTACATATTCGGATAAATTTGAAAAAGCTACATCTAATAAATCAGATAGAGGTTGCATAACTTCAAACGTAAATTTAAACACAAGATAGAAAACAAATATTAATATTGGTATTCCAAAAATCTTGTGAGTCAAAATATGGTCAATTCTGTCATTAATATTTTTCACATAACTTAAATTATTCCCTGAATATGCCTCTTTTATGATATACACCACATGTTCATATCTTGTTTTTGAAATTTCAGATGAAAAATCTTCATCACATTCAATATTTACATGGGATTTTAATTTTTCATAAAAAAATTCATCTTTTTCCAAAAATTTTAACGCTGCATATCGTTTATTTGTAAATACGTTGTCCGGAATCTGTTTTATTACTTTGTTTATATAATTTTCAATTCTACTTCCATAATCAAATAACACTTTTTTTGAGTGTTTGCCATTTGCCACCTCGATTATCTTATCTTTTAATTCATCAATTCCTTCGCCAGTTTTTGCAGAAGTAAAAACCACAGGCACCCCAAAGTGTTTTTCAAGTTCAAATTTATCTATTTTAACTCCTCTATTTCTTATCTCATCAATTGAATTCATTACCAAAATAACACTATTTGTTATTTCCAACAATTCGATTAAAAGATAAAAACTTTGTTCAGGATTTAGTGAATCTGCAATTAAAAGAGATACGTTAGGTGGGGTAAAAAATAAATAATCTCTTGTTACTTTTTCATCAATCGTCTTTGACGTCAAAGAATAGGTCCCAGGTAAATCAATAAAATGAAGGGTATTTCCTTTCCATTCCGTTGCACCTTCAATTTTAGTTACAGTAACCCCAGGCCAATTAGCCACATATTGCCTTGCTCCAACAAGCCTATTAAATATACTAGTTTTTCCAACATTTGGATTTCCAACCAATGCTGCGGAAATTACCATCTTAGCCCCTCCTCAAAATTATTTTTCTTTTCATTCCACTCCCAATAACAACTTTTTTTTCATGAATATATAATTCACCATTTGAAATTTTCAATTTTACTCCAACACTTACCCCTAATTTTTCTACTTTTACCCTAAACATTCTTCCACCACATAATTTTTCGACTATATATTCTCCATCAGAAGCAAATATTAATGGTATAGAATCATTCAATAATTCCACTTCAACTAAGTTTGCTTCGCTATTTCTTAAAGAAATTGTCTTATTAAAAACCCTATACATCCTTGGATCTCCCATCGGTGAAGTACGTACAACTTCAACTACACTCCCCGGTACAATCCCCAACCCTAAAATTCTGTTTCTGATATTTGAATCCATAATTGATAAAATTTTCACTTTAGTGCATTCTGGTACTTGATCCAAAGTCATAAACACACCTCCAATTATTGAAAATAATTCTCAATAAGATTGTATCAAATGTTATGTTTATTGTCAATTAAATTGAGAGACTATTCATCAAAAAAGCAAAAAGAGATAAAATAAAAAATGGAAAACAAAAGACAAAGCAAAGAAGAAAACAGGAATTAGACGAAGTTATAAATTCAACAAAGGATTTTACAAATTTATTTTGCAATATTCTAAAAAGAAAGATAAACCACGAAAATACCCAGAACCCATGATTTGTTTTCTCTTTTTTTACAAGTTCTTTTGAAAGCATTATTACAAAATATAAAGAATAAAATACCCTCTCACACGTCTCTTTGGTATAGCTTCAAAGTATTAAATACTCAAACACGTTTTAGCTTTCATATAAAACATATAAAAAAAGACAACAATTAAGGAAAGCAAAAAATCACGTAAAAATAGAAATACTTGCTGGAATAATCAAAGATAAAACAATAGTATCAAACATAAATGCTTCTTTAGCATATACAGATGAAGGTAAACTCTTAAAACCAATGCTTGAATAATTTTGTGAAAAGTGTAAATATTTTGCAGCAGATAGATATTATCTGCTTTGTTTTATATCTCCTTATTTTTTGAACAGGTTCATTAAATTAACATTTCAAACGAAAACGAAATTAAATTAAACATAATCTAAATAAATGGGAGGGATACTATGAAAAAAATTTTTATTATTTTAAGTATTCTTTGTTTGATACTTAGCATGTCAATCCTTACCTTGTACGGAAAGGGTATAGTAAAATATACTTGGATATTACGCATTCCTGAAAGAATACCAGGTGGGCAAATTATACCTTCATTTGAAAAGCTATATACAAGATTTTTTACAAGTTTTATATTGGATTTAATTTCTGTTATATTCTTAATTTCTCTAATCTTTAGAGATATAAACTTTCGATTTTTTATATCAATTTATATACTATCTCTAATCTTGATTGGAGCTTCTTTAATAACTACTTATAATTTCTTTCAACTTCTATCTCTACTTTTACTCATTCCTATTATCTTCTTTTCTAAATATTAAAATGAAATCATTGATTCAATTTTCTCCAGTGTTTTTGGTCCTATACCTTTAACATTTAATAGTTCATCTTTCGAGCTAAATAGTCCGTTTTTGTTTCTGTAATTTATTATTTCTCTTGCTTTTACCTTACCAATTCCAGGAAGTTTCATTAACTCATCTATTGAAGCAGTGTTAATATTTATCTTATCTTCAACTTTTTCTTTGGCTACATTTTTAACTTTGGACAATCTTAAAAAAGGCTTCATTTTTTTCAAAGTTGATGGACCTATTCCTGAAACATTTAGCAAATCATCAATGGCATAAAACATTCCGTTTTTTTCTCTATAATCGATTATATTCTTTGCTTTTGTTGGCCCTATTCCTGGTAAAGCCAAAAGCTGATCATATGTAGCAGTATTAATATCAATTATCTGTTCAGAGTAAATTCTTTTTTGTTTTTCATGAACTATTTCTTTCTTTTGAAAAACCGCAGTCGTTAACACCAAAAAAATTAAAAATAATATAACAAATTCCTTGAAATACTTTCCTTTTACCATAATACAAAACCTGCATACCCCACAGTAAAATTGTAATCTCCTGAAAATTCAGCACTTGTTGTATGATAAACTAACTTCACATTTTGAAAATATTCCACCACAACCGAAATAGGACCTATTCCACACGCAGATACTTCTTGACCTAATTTGAAAAATTCAGTTGTATTACGTTTTAATATCTCATTAATTAATAGTTCATCTTTTTCCAACGTTTTTTTGTGCGAATCATAATGATTAAAATCAGACGATGCAATAATCAATGTCTTTTCTAAATTAAGACTCCTTAAAAATTCAACCATTTCGAGTGTAGAATTATAATTTTGATAATTATACACAATAGGTACTATCTTAAAATCATTATAACAATACTTCAAGAAAGGCAAAATAACTTCAATTGAATGCTCATATAAATGTACAGAATAATCAGAACTAACTCTTTCATATTCTAATAATTTTTTTGTAAAAAGCTCATCAATTTGTAAATCACCAAACGGTGTTTCCCACTTTCCTCTTTCCCAAACGGAAAAAGTCTCCTTACCAAAACCTGTATGATTTGTTCCAAAAATTATAACCCTTTCTGGTTTTCCAAAACTTAAAGCTTCTTTCAATGTTAACAAAACAGTTTTACCACTATATACATATCCAGCATGTGGTAGAATCATTCCAAAATTTTTTTTAGATTTTTCTAAGAATACTTTATCAATATAAGTGTCAAAGAAACTCTTTAACTTATATACATCTTTGGGATAAAACTTATCAGCAAAAGCCATTTTCCTTTTCATCATTCCACAACCTTTGCCGATATTAAAATTACTATGTTTCTTTTTACTTTGTCATCTTTTTCTGTTTTAAAAAACTTTCCTATAATAGGTAAATCCCCCAAAATTGGAATCTTACTTTCCGTTTTTGAATTTTCTTCCCTTGTTAGTCCACCAATAATTAGTGTCTCATTCTCTTTCAAAGAAATTTTAGAATTAAACTCCCTGGTCCTTTCCAACGGTAACGCAAGTCCGTATTGATTTTTTATATCCCAATCAAAACTACTTACTTTTATATTTAATTCAAGATCAATTGTATTATCCGCATTTACAAACGGTATTATTTCCAAAGTAACACCTGATTCTATATACCTAATTTCTTGAGAATTCTCACCAGCGTTTAAAACAATCGGAATTTTGTCACCAATTAAAATACTTGCTTTTTCGCCGCTTTTGGCAACAATATTGGGACTAGCGAGTAGCTTTGCATCTTTATCAGTTAAATTCATTTTTCCATTCAATCTTACAGTAAGTTCATTTGCCGAACCAATTGAAAGTAGTTTATCTATAATTTTCTCTAAAGGCATTTCTCCCAAAGAAAGTGTTATATCAAATCCATTTTTTGATAAAGTTCCAATATTGGAAGTAATCTCTCCAAGATTTATGTCTAGAGAATTTGTTAATTCCTCATCTACTACTCTAACTTCAATCAATGCTAGCTTAGAATTTAAATATTTTTCAATATAACCTTTTATCTCTCCGGATATTTTAGCATCAATTCCCGTTGCAATTACCACACCTGCAGCAGAATCCACAAAAGAATTTCCTCCATAAAAACCTATAAGTTCCTGTATCTTTTCTACATTTCTTGGAACAGAAAATACAAAAGTATTTACAGTCTTTGTTGAATCTGTCGTTAACGAATCAAATACATAAATACCATCTTCTTGTTTCACCTCTATATTATAATGATTTAATATTTTTTCAAACTCTTTAAAATCTAGTTCATTGACGTAAAGATTAGCAGTAGAATTGATATCTTTAGAAATAACCGCAGAAAAACCATATCCTTTAACAACTTGCTTGATAATTTCTCTAAGTTGCACATTCTCAGCACTTATACTAAATCTTTTGTTTTTTCCAAAAGTTATAAAATCTTTCATCTCAGTTTCTTTCACTTGATCTTTAGGTTCAATATACACTATACTTCCTTCTTTTGTAATATCTACTTTTTTCGTTAAAATTTTTTCAAAATCTTCTAAAGTCGACTTGTTCAAAACTAAATTTAATTTTTCATCAACTGAATCTACGATTACAGCATAACCAAATTTAGGATAAACTTCCCTAACCATATCTGCAATCGAAACATCAGTTGCATTTATAGAAATCTTCCCATCTTTAACATTTAATATTTTAGAAGTTTTTTCAATATATACTATTTTCCCATTTTTGCGAATATCAATTCCATATTTTTTCAAATAGTCTTCAAAATTGTTCAAAGTTATACCTTCAACTTTCAACGTTACACTACCAACGATATCCGATTCAAATACAACATCTTTGCCATATGCTCTGAAAACTCTTTCAATCAAATCTTTCAAATTATAGTCTTTAACATCTATTTTTAATTTTTCATCTTCCACATTAACAATTTTTTCGTCAAAGTCCCTGAGCCTTTCTTGAAGTTTTTTCAAATCTTCTGGAGTACCTTTTGCCAAAATCTTCCCATTTAAATTCAGAATTTTTATCCTATCTTCAAAATTAAATTTAACAAATTCTTCAATATTTTGAACATTTGAATTAATTTCAATTATAGATTGTTTGGCATCAATACTATTTAATAAATCTTCAACTTCAAGAAGTTCTCTTTCTTCACCAACCAACAATATTTTTCCGTTCAAATCAAATACTTTTACTGATGATGTACTTTCAACAACAGATTTAATACCATCTGTATAAGGTAAATCAACAAATTTTATTACTTTACCTTTGTTATAGTTATCCAAGAATTTTTTTGCTTGTTTTATATTTTCGTCAGTTCCTCTAAGAATCAACAATTTACTTTCCGGATAATATTTAGTCTCAATATTGTACAAATCTTTTATTATGGATTGTACTTCTCCAAAATTTTCAATCTTTACATTAACTTTTTCTGTTTTATATGAAACACTATTTTTATCAAAAAACTCCTTAGCTTGTTTTGCTTTCTCACCCTTTATATATACCTTATTTTTCAATCTATAAACTGTTACACCAAATAACTCTTCCAATATCTTTTTAAAATTATCATCAATAACACCAATTTCGACAATTTCATTTCCAAATTGTTTCCTTATTTTTTCTATCTCAGCAATTAATGAATCATCTATGTTATCGTATATTAAAGTCTTATCAGAATAATACACCGGCGTTGCATCTATAAGAGACAAAAATAACTCTTTTGGTGGATCAAAAGGTGTCAATTCAAGAACGTATCTTTTCTTATTTTGAGTCATCCTCATTAATTTTTCAATTATCTTCTCCTTACCTTCTATTAAGTAAGTACCATCATCAAATTCTTTCAGAACTTTTACTTTACTCAATAAACTTCTATCAAGCTTCAACCTTGCAGTTTTTGTACCTGCAATTTCAATGAATTGATTAAATCTTTTATATAATTCTTCAGTAACAAATAACGTAACAAAAATTTTGCCATTTACCTCTGTTACCTTTGCATTATTTTCACCAATACCTAAATATGAAATTGCAGATTTAACAGTATCTAACTTAATACTTTCAATCACCATCCTATAAGGATTTCCAATACTCCTATCATTGTTTATCTTTTCAACTAAACCTTTAAAAATTTTTGGAACTTTTATTACTTCACCAAACATTTTATATGGAATATTTATTGAATCAAGAACCGATGCAATTCTTTGAGGATACCTTACCTTAACATCAATATAATCATAAAAATCAACAATCCCATTATCCCTTAAAGTTGAAATTAAATAACCAATTGTGTTTGAAATTTCTGTATCTGCATAAATAGCTACTTGCTTTAATGGCTCCAAAACAACATATTTAAATTCATATATAGACGAAATATTTTTTAAAAATTCCTCAACTGTGTTTTTACTAACTGTGTATGAATAATAGTACCAAGATTTGCTTGGTCTTACTGAAATTGCATCCGAAATTATCCTATGTTCTCTAATACCACCATATACAAATACTTTACTTTTATCCTTTAAGAAGCTCATAAAAGTACCTGATCCAAGTAACGATTTTATCTTTTCCGCACTAACTTCTCCATCGTAGATCTGCCAATACATTGCAAAATTCTTGTTAATTTCTTCTTCCAACCCTAAGTATAAAGTACCATCTGGTCCATATGCATAACAAACCTTTGGGTTATTTAAAAATAACAATCTCAAAGCCTTTTCAATTGTAACATCTTTTACATCAAGGTTAACCTCTATATTTCTAACTCCTTCATACAACGAAATATTTATTCCTAAAGCTTTTGAAAACTCCCTTATAACTACATCTAAAGGTGCATTTAAAAATGAAAAACTAAATTTTCTATCTTTCACACTACTTGGAAAATCAACAATAATTTTATTTCCAACAACATACCAATCAGAATTTACTGGAACAATCGTAAAGAAAAAGATGTCTGCAGAATTCTCAGATGGTGATAATTGTATTCCCTCTAAAGGACCTTTCGAAACAGGTAAAAAGGAACTTTGAACAAATTCCCCATTAATTGATAAATAATACACCGTTTTTGAATCATTCCAACCGAATCTAACTTTTGAAGGCAAAACTTCATTGTCAAGTTCTAAAACCACCTGAAGTTTATCTTCAACAAAATAGTAATCAATATTCAATATTTTCGAAAACAAGAAACTAAATAATATCATTATGAATAACAAAGATAAAAATTTTTTCCTCATTAGTCATTCCCCCCTATCTTCTTTGGAACAATTAATTTAATACTACCATCGTCAATATCAAGCACTACAAGATTTTTATTACTTACATTTAAAATATAATATTTATTTAAAAATATTGATTTCGGCTTAATTTTCAAGACTTTATCCGAATTTTTAATGTATGCATAAAACTTATTATCTTCTAAATAATATCCCAAATAACTTATATTACCAACAATTGTATAACTTTTTAAATGCTCGCTATCCAAAGTAATTTCCAAATAAAACGGCTCAAAATAATTAATCTTTTCTATATTTTTAAAATTAACATAATCATTTTTTGCTCTAACTATATATTTTTTCGTATCAGATAAATTTGGTAATTTTTTGTTTGAAAAAATCAACATAAAGATAAATAACACTATTAATAATCCAATTAAGATTAGTATGTATTTTTTATTCAATTATATCACCTACTTTCATTTGAAAACTGACCATTATTTTTTTATCTTTATCAAAAATAATAGGAAAATTAGTTTTGACATCTACCTTTAAAATTTCAATTGGTACACTTTTTGAATTCACAATTTCACAAAAAATTTTTTCAAATTCTTTGACATCCAATTCCTTTGATATATAACCATTTTCCAATAAGTTCAAAAATTCTCTATCGTCATTTTTTACTATACTCTCCAGCTTTTTGAAATTAATATTGAATTTATTGTAAAGCTTAATTTTTTCGTTTAAAATCTCTGTGTTATATTTAAAATTCTTTAAAAAATTTAATTTCACAACAAACACATTAAATAATAGTAAAAATGTTAAAAAGGTTATTAAAATACCAAAAAACAAGTTAGCATATTTTTGTTTTATATTCATAGTTCCCCCTCCAAATAAAATTCAAACATTTTAAAATCACTATATAAAGTTTTTGTATCTTTTAAAGATATCCCCACATTTTTGTAAACATTATTAAGTTTATTTACAACCTCACTAAAATCATCTTTTTGATTTGAAAATTCGTAAAATAAGATCTTAAATTTTCCATCAGAAAAATTTATACTTTTTATAAAAAATCTCTCGTTTTTTTTCTTGAAAAAATCCAACAATTCTTGTAAAAAATATTTGGAATAATAAACCTTATTTAAGTAATTTTTATAATAAGTTATCTTGTTCACAATAATATTTAATTTTGAATCATATTTTAAAATTTCGTTTTCAACAATTTTAGGAATTTCAAGTGGTTCTAAAAAAGTAATGTTATTAAAAACAAGAGGGTAACTTTCTACAGTTTTAGAAATACTTTGATATACCCAAAATTGCGAAAGAAAAAACGCCGAAAAAAACGGAATTAGGACTATTATTACAAAAATCAAAAATTTCTTTATTGAAATTCTTCTTTCCTTCGTCTTATATAAGTTTAATCTTTCCAACACTTATCCCCCCTCTTTTTAAAAGACCTAAAACCCCTAAAAATCTATAATGTTTAACTAATGGAATAAAATCTTGAAAAAAGAATCTATTTAATAAAAGAGTAGAATCATCATAATGTTCTTTTAAAAGCTCATTAATTATATTTGAATCAGTTACAATTTGAATAGTTTGTATATTTTCAAGTCCTATTTTTTCTTCCATCGAATTTATAGTAATAAAGACTTCACGTTCAATCAACGATAAAAAATCACTAAAGAAATTCATCAAAAAGGCTTTAACATCTTTGATTAATGTTTCATCGTCAATATATTCCAATTCGTATATAGAATAACCAAACTCATCCAATAAAACCTCGTCAAAATTTTTTAAACTTAAATCAGAGTATCTTACCTCAATTAAATCTGAATCATTAAAAACTAACATTCCTGAATACTTTTTGTTTATAAACAACTGCATACTATATCCAGGAAATCTACTCAAAAGAATAGATTCTTTGAAAAAATCTGGATATAGAATATCTGGTTCTGGAATTTTTTTAGCATAAAGATTTTGAAAATAATTCTGAAGTTCCTCTTTTTTTACAACAAACACATTTGCAATATTATTAGATGTTATTAAATAATCGTAATATATTTGCTCTGGTTGTATACCCAAATTTTGTGTAATTTCTAATAGTAATAACTTGTCAATTTCCTTTTTGTTTTTTACTGCGGGAAGAGGAATCTTCAAATTTAAAATATAATCCCATGGAATGTTAACAACAATTATATCATCCACAGTGGGTTGAAAATCTAAATCCCATTCTTTGAAAGAAGATAATCTAGTTTTACCAAAAAAATATTCAAGACTTCCATAAAAAATTTCATTATCATTTCTAAAATCAAATGAAATAATCCTTTTGCCTAAAATTTCCCTTAACAAACTTTCCCTCCTATTCCCCTGAAATATCAAAAACAATAGGTTCAATTTTAAAATTTCCAAATGTACCTCCACTAACTCTATACAGTGGAATAATTGTTAAATCAAGTTTATTAAAATAATCTCCTAAATCCACCTCTTTTTTTATAACTACATTTTCTTTCTCAAAAAACGTGTAATGAATATATACTTTATTTTTAGAATACCTTATATAATCGGCATTTGAAGACCAAAGACCACAATATACAATTGTTTTAAACAATTCTTCATTTAAAACAACTTTATCCATTAAATTGAATACAGATATAACACTAATGGAAAATATAATGACAGTTATAATCAGAACAGTTATAACTTCAATATAAGTCATATTATCCTCCAAAAGTTGATTGCATTTGAAAAATAGTCGAATACATTGTATACGCTAAAAAAGCAATGAATAATCCCACAAAGGCTATCATCAAAGGTTCTAACATAGACAAAAGTTTCTTAGTATCTTGTTGTATTTGATCATCAAAAAAATCTGCAACTTTTTCCATAACAATCTCAAGTTTACCTGTTTCCTCACCTGTACCTATCATTTCATAAATTATTTGTGGGAACACTTTTTCAGATTTTAGAGCCTGCTTTAATGAACTACCACTTTTTACCTTTTCTTCTACACTTTTTATTTTAGAAATAAATTTTCTGTTATTAGATGCTTTTGCCGCCATTTCTAACGAATCAATTATTGAAACACCGCTCCCAACTAATACCCCAAAGGTTCTGGAAAATCTTTCATACGTAATCTTTTCCCTAAGTTTTCTAATCGGTGGAAACAAATTTCCTAAAAACTCCTTAAATATTTTTCCATATTCAGTCTTGAAAAACACGTAAATGCCAATAAATATCAACACTGAGAAGAAACCAACCAAAAATCCGTTTTCAGTTAATAATTTATTCAACTTAACAAGCGTTGAAATTAAACCAGAAGTTGGAATGTTACCAAAAACAGAAAACAATTTTGGTAAAATAAATAAACTAATTACCAAAACCACTACTATAGCAAAACTTAATATAAAAATTGGATAAACCATTGCCGTTTTTACTTGTTGTTGAGTCCTGTTTAAATTTTCATAATAATTTGATAATTTCTCTAAAGTTTCTTCAAGTACTCCTCCTTCTTCTCCAGCCTTTAACATATTAATAAACACTTCATCAAAAACCCCTTGTTTTTTAAACGCCTCTGTTAATGATGTACCAACGTCTAATTCATTTACTACGTTAACAAGAACATTTCTAAATCTTTTAGAAAAAATTTCTTGATTTGATAGTATATAAATTGCTTCTCTCAATCTTAATCCCGCTTTTATCATAGTTTCTAATTGCCTTGTAAAAAAAACTATATCTTTTAGTGGAATCCCAAATATATTCTTTAATACTTTTCTCTTTTTCGACTCCTTGATATCTACTATCATCAACCCATTTGATTTTAGCCTTCCCAACGCTTCCTGCAAACTAGAAGCTTCAATCTCACCTTTAATCTTCTTCATATCTTTGTTATACGCAAGATATACAAATTTCAATGCTTAACCCCTCTCTTTCTTAATATTCCATCATCTAACTCATATACTATTCCTTTAAAATCAACAAATTTTTCAAAATCATGGGTAACAATAACCAAAGTCTTTCTAGCATCATCATTCCATTTTTTTAAATACTGAATTATTTTTTTTTCATTTTTCCTATCTAGTCCAACTGTCGGCTCATCTAAAATTAGAATATCTGGATTATGAGCAACGGCAGAGGCTATGGCTATTCTTCTTTGTTCTCCTCCTGATAACTGGAATGGAGATCTATCCAAATACTCATTCAAATCAAAAAAATTTACAACTTCTCTAAATCGCATTTTTGGATTCTCCACCTCAAAATTTTTGATTGAAAAATATATCTCATCTCTAACTTTTTCGGAAAAAAATTGTCTTTCTGGAAATTGAAATGAAAAACCTATCTTCTTTCTATATTCATATGGATTTTCATAAGGATCTCTAAAATCATCTACCCAAATTTTACCACTAGTAGGTTTAATTAAAAAATCTAATAAATATAGAAGCGTGGTTTTACCACTTCCAGTATTCCCAAGAATAAAAACAGTTTCTCCATCATTAATTCTAAAATTTATATCTTTTAACACATGTTTCTCAAATGGTGTATTTTGATTGTAAATATATTCGACTTTTTCAAAAATCATTCTCATATTTTTCTGAATAATAAACTCTAATACCTCCCTCTTTACATAATTCTTTAACATTACCAAAAATATTCCTCATATATTCTCTTATTCTTTTTCCACCTTTATTATGGTACGCAACTAATTGTAAAGTACCATTTAAATTTAAATGTTCTTTGGACTTTTCAATTAGCTCCATCCAAACTTTCTTTCCCGCAACAATAGGCGGGTTCGATATTATATGATCAAATTTTTCGCCCTGCCACACCTCAAACAAATAACCTTGCTTCACAACCGCATTCACATTGTTATTTTTAGCGTTAATTTTTGCAAATTCAACGGCTCGTTCATTTATATCACTCATATACAAATCAATATTTGGATTTTCCTTTTTTAGAGTAATACCTATAACTCCATAACCACAACCTAAATCTAAAACCTTTCCACTATCTATATTAACATTCTCAATCAAGATTTTTGTAGCCTTATCAATTTTACCAAAAGAATAAACTCCACTAGGAGATTTAAATTTATAGATATGTCCATTCTTTAATGTTAAAACTATTTCTCTGACTTTCAATTTACTTGTTGGCTTTTCTGTATAATAATGTTCAAACACTAAAATCCCTCCAATATTTTATGTTCACCATACAATAACGGTTCCACATTATTATATAATTTCTCATCAATTACCTTTCCTACAAAAATAGAATGATCCCCTGCATCATAAATACGAACTATTTCACATTCAATATAACCCACGATTCCCCTTAAGATTGGAATACCATTTTTACTTAATTCATAATCAATTCCTTCAAACTTGTCATAATCTCTCCCACTTACACTTCCAAAATGAATTGCTAAATCTTTTTGAAATTTACTCAATATATTTACACCAAAAAAACTGGAACTTTTTAGCAAAAGATAACTAAACCTTTCTTTACCAATAGAAATTGCAATTAACTTTGGATTAATTGAAACTCTAGTTATCCACGCAACACTAATACCATTAATCTTGTCATTCAACCTCATTGTAACAACAACAGTTGAATTATAGATCTTTTTTACCATATCCATAATCTCACCTCTTTAAGTATTATATCATATGTAAATTTTTATAAAATTTTTTTACTCAAAATTTGTCTAATCAATAAACTTATGCTATATGATATAATTAATATGAAAAAGTTCAAAATTCGAGGAGGTGGCCTATTTTGATTAAAAAATTAAAAAACATCTCAAAACAATGTAGAGCAGATATTCTAACCATGACAACTGTTGCAGGTTCTGGACATCCAGGTGGTTCGATGTCATCAATTGACCTTTTAGTAACTTTATATTCTTTTGCAAATATCTTTCCAAATGATCCTTGGAATGAAAATCGTGACAGGATATTAGTCAGTCACGGACATATTTCACCAGCAGTTTATAGTACTTTGTCGGCATATGGTTTTATAAACAGAGATGATGTGTTATCAGGATTTAGACATCCTGGAAGTATATTTGAAGGTCACATTACACGCGGAATTCCTGGTATTGAATGGACTACTGGAAATCTCGGCCAAGGTTTATCCGCTGGAGTTGGAATGGCACTTGCAGCAAAATTAAAAAAGCAACAACATCACGTTTATGTATTAATGAGTGATGGTGAAAGTGCAAAAGGACAAGTTACTGAAGCAAGAAGAACCGCAAAAAAATACAATCTTGATAATTTAACAGTTATTATTGATTACAACGATATACAAATTAGTGGTAGAGCAAGAGATATTATGTACGTAAATATTAAAGAAGAATATGAAGCTGCTGGATGGAATGTTATAGAAATCGATGGTCATGATTTTGAGCAGATTTTATCTGCACTAAAAATAGCCAAAAATGATAAAAATCCAACTGTTATCATTGCACACACTATTATCGGTAAAGGTGTCAGCTTTATGGAAGATACTCCAAAATATCATGGAAAACCACTTTCACTCGATGAATATAAAAAAGCATTAAAAGAATTAGGAATATCTATTGATATCAACAAATACATTGAAATGAGAAAAAAAATAGATATTTCTGAACACAAAAAAATTTATTTAAAATACCCAATTTCAATAAATACTGGAAAACCAATAATATACAAAGAAAAAATCGATAACAGAACAGCCCTAGGTAATGCAATTGCCGATCTTGCCACTTTAAACGATAATGTAATTGCAATTGATTGTGATCTAAAATCATCCGTAAAACTTGATAAACTTGATCAAGTCAAACCGGAAAGTCTAATCGAAATTGGCGTTCAAGAACATAACGCTGCTGCAATTGCTGGGGCATTAAGTGCAGAAGGATTCGTAACATTCTTTGCCGATTTTGGAGTGTTTGGTATTGATGAAACCTTTAATCAACACAGATTAAACGCGATAAATAATACAAATTTAAAAGTTGTGGTAACTCACTGTGGCATTGATGTTGGAGAAGATGGAAAAACCCACCACGCACTAAATTACATTTCTGCTCCACTATCATGGTTTGGCTTTAAAGTGATCGTTCCTGCAGACCCAAATCAAACAGACAAGGTGATTAGGTATATTGCTACCCAATATGGTAACTATGTTGTAGCAATGGGAAGAAGTAAAATTGAACCTATTACAAAATCAGACGGCTCTATCTTCTATGATGAAAACTATGAATTTGAATACGGAAAAATCGATGTGATAAGAGATGGCGAAGAAATTGTTGTTATAACATATGGATCAGTATTACCACATGCTCTAAAAGCTGTAGATGAATTAGAAAAAGAAGGAATAAAAGTTGGACTTCTAAACGTTTCATGCCCATATGATCTTGATGAAGAAATACTTTCAAGATATGCAAGAAAAAAAGTTGTTGTTTTTGAAGATCATAATATATATAACGGTCTTGGTACTTTATTGGAGTCAAAATTATTTAATCTAAAGATTATCCCCGAAAAATTTGTAAAAGTTGGAATCGATAGATTCCCAGTTTCTGGTAATAGCAAATACCTGTTTGATATTTATGGACTTGACAGCCAAAAAATTAAAGAAACAATTAAGAACCTAATTTAAAAATTCCCCATCCATGTTGGATGGGGAATTTTTTTATTCTTCTTCATCATAATTCAAAAAATCTTCCAAATCTTCATCTATTGGTATTCCATCGTCTTCTTCTTCTAAACTATCTATCGTTCTTTCTTCAAACTCCTCATCTGACATTCCAAATGGGTTCTTTGGATCTAGCTTACCGTTGAAAATCTCCACTTTACTTTTTCCATCAATTAAATAAGCTTTTGCATTAACTGTTCCGCTAACAGAACCTAATATTTTTTTTACTAATTCTTCATCAATATCATGATTTTCTGCACAAGTTAATATTAATTTACCATCTTTGTACCTTATTTCTGTCTGATTTTTCCGGGCAAGTTCTTCTATTTCTTTGTTTTTCATTATCGTATTTGCTTTTATATCACTTAAGAACATCTCTATAGTATAATGAAATGGCATAACACACCTCCATTATTCTTTACTAGCAAAATGCTTATTAATCTTTTTCATCAATCTTGATTTTCTTCTCGACGCTTCATTCTTATGTATTGCACCAATTTTTGCAGCTTTATCTATAAAACCTTGGGCAACTTTGTATAATTTTTCTACTTCATCTCTATCTTTACCTTCATTTAATGCTTCCAAAACTTTTTTAATAGAGTTTTTCATTCTTGTTTTATATGCTTTGTTTATCAATCTATTTCTTTCTGAAACTTTAACTCTTCTCTTTGCAGACTTTATGTTAGGCATTATCTCTACCTCCTATTATAATATTTTTTTTAATTCATCAACCATATCTAATTTTTCCCAAGTAAATTCTTCAAGCTCTCTTCCAAAATGACCGTATGCAGCAGTTTTCTTGTAAATCGGTCTTAAAAGATCTAGTTTTTTAATAATTGCACCTGGCCTAAAGTCAAATAATTCAAGAACTGCCTTTAAAATTTTATCTTCCTCAATTTTAGCTGTACCAAATGTGTTTATCATTACTGAAACGGGTTTTGCTTTTCCTATTGCATATGCAACTTGAACCATAAATTTGTCTGCCAAACCAGCTGCAACAACATTCTTTGCAACATACCTTGCGAAATAATGCGCAGATCTATCTACTTTTGTAGGATCCTTTCCACTAAATGCTCCTCCACCATGAGGAATAGAACCACCATATGTATCAACTATAATTTTTCTGCCAGTTAAACCGGTATCTGCAGATGGTCCTCCTAATACAAATCTTCCAGTTGGGTTTACAAGAATCTTCACTTTATCATCCATTAAATTTTCGGGAATAATTGGCTCAATAACATGCTTAATAAGAACATCTTTGATTTCTTCAATAGTAACATCTGGTTCATGTTGCGTTGAAATTAAAATTGTATCAACTCTAACAGGTCTATCATTCTCATCATATTCAACAGTTACCTGTGTCTTACCATCAGGCCTTAAAAACGGAACTATACCATTTTTTCTGACTTCTGAAAGTCTAATTGCAAGTTTATGAGCTAACATTATTGGTAATGGCATTAATTCTTTCGTTTCATTAGTTGCATAACCAAACATCATACCTTGGTCACCAGCACCAACTAATTCAAGTTCATCAGCTGCATTTAGTTCTCCTTCTTTGACCTCAAGTGCTTTATCAACCCCAAGAGCTATATCCGGTGATTGACTATGAATAGACGAAAGTACAGCACAAGTCTCACCATCAAATCCGTACTTAGCCCTTGTATAACCAATATCCAAAATAGTCTTTCTTACTATATCTTGAATATCCACGTATGCTCTGGTAGTTACCTCACCCGAAACAATAGCAATACCTGTTGTAACTAACGTTTCCACTGCAACTCTTGACTTTGGGTCTTGTTCTAACATCGCGTCCAAGATAGCATCACTGATTTGATCTGCTACCTTATCTGGATGACCTTCTGTAACGCTTTCACTCGTAAAAAGTTTTCTCATCGCTCAACCTCCTTTTCATAATCTTCTTTGGAGATAAACTTTCCTCCAAATATATCAAAACTTACTGGTTTATATGCACCAGTAAATTGTGCTTTCACTTCAATCTTATTAGGGCATTTTGAACCAACATATACCTTCTCTATTTTATACGCTATATTTTTATTATCATACTCTATCAAAAAATCGTATCCTTTTCTCAAATGACTTCTAAACATCTCTCCACATTTATCACATTTTATATATATAACCAATGAATCTTTATCTTTGTAAAATGGGTTTTTTGATAAATTCTTCTTTCTTTTAAAAAACATGCCTATCTCTCCCGTTTCAGATTAAAACTAAATTCTTTCTTTCTATTCCAAAAATCAAAAACCTCAATTCTCACCTGAAAAAAGTCTAAATTTGTATTCAAAGTTGGAAAATTATTGATTTTTATAGGTATCCCCAAAACTTCAGGATATAACCTATAATACGTCTTATATATATAACCTGCTGCAATTGAATCTTTCGAGTACACTGAATATGGTTTATAAAATTCTTCCATAGGTATCTCATCAAGTAATATATCATACATTAATTTGTTTGCAAAGTAAAGCTTTATTTCTTTAAGACCAAGCATATTATTGTTAATTTTTAGAAAAGCATTCATTTCAATTTTTGGATAATCTCCCGTAAAAGTATAAACAGAACCTCTATTATATTCTACTTTCTTACCATCTATAATCAATTCTTTCAAGATAATATCACCTTCAGGTGGAGCAATTTCAAAAAATTCCAAAGGATCCACTAAAATAGATTCATCATGGTTCCTTATTTCAATATGACAATGTGGTTTGACTGCTTCCCCCGTTTTTCCTGAATAAGCAATAACATCTCCTTTAGAAAAACTAATTTCATTATCGGAAAATTCTATAACCACTTTTTCATTTTGAAACTCCTTAACCACGTCATCTACAATTGGTTGTAATACATAATTAAAGCTTCTCAAATGTGCATACAATGAGCGATAACCATTGGGATGTTGCAAAACAATAATGTTACCATAAATTGGATCGTTTAACTCTAACCGAACTACGTACCCCTCATAAATTGCTCTAATGGGAATTCCTTCTTTAGAAAATGTACTAAAATCAATTCCTCCGTGAAAATGAGGAGAATTCCCAGTGCTTCTAAACTCTGCAAATGAAGAAGTTAAATAACTATCATCAACTGGTGGAATAAATCCCGAAAAAGACAGTACAGAAATAAAAACTATTAGTAAAAATAAAATTTTTTTCATATCTATTGTCAAACCTCCTTAAAAGTTATTCTATCAATCTCATACAATAACAAATCCAAATTTATCTTTTTTCTAGCTGATATAAATATAGCTTTTTTATATTCACCCTTTAATTTTTTCAAATAATCCAAATTACAAAGATCAATTTTATTAAATACAAGAATCATTTTCTTATCTTTTATTCCGAGCTCTTCTAATGTTTCAAAAATCACCTTTATTTTATCTTTAAAGTTAATATCTGATGCATCAACAAGAATTAAAATTAAATCCGAATAAACAATCTCCTCTAAAGTTGAATGGAATGCTTCAACAATTAATGGATGCAATTTCTTTATAAATCCCACGGTATCTGAAAATAACACATAAGCTCCAGATGGTAGCCTTACCCTTCTTGTGATAGGAGACACCGTTGAAAACATCTCATTTTTAGAGTAAAGTAATTCCTTTGATAAAGCAGAAAGCAAAGTAGTTTTTCCAGCATTAGTATACCCAACAATTGAAATCTTAATTAAGTTTGACTTTATCCTTTTTTTTCTTTGAACATCCCTATTTTTTCTTATTTCATACAATTCTTTCTCTAAAAAAGAAACTCTCTTCTTTAAATACCTTTTTGTATACTCCAACTTTGTCTCACCAGGTCCTCGTGTTCCAATACCGCCACCAAGTCTTGAAAGTTCCTTTCCTTTTCCAACTAGATACGACATAAGATATTTCAACCTGGCAATTTCAACTTGTAATTTTCCTTCCTTTGTTTTAGCGTGTTTTGCAAATATTTCCAATATCAGTTCCGTTCTGTCATAAACCTTGTTTTCAATTGTCCTTTCGATGTTTCTTCTTTGAATAATAGTTAAATCATCATTTATAATTAAATAATCTATATTCCCACTTTCAAATAACAAATTAAATTTTTCCAAAAAACCCCTACCAAAATAAAACCTTGCATCAGGTTTTTTTCTTTTTTGAAACACCCTATCTATTACGTTCCAACTTAAAGTTTTACACAACGATTCTAATTCATAAAACGATTCGTCAATAAATTCACTATAAATACCAGCTATAATAACATTATTCTTCTCCATTACTTTCCTTTTCATTATTTTCACTTTCATCTTGCGACTGTTTACTCGTTAATCTAACAAACGCCTCAGGCATAATAGTACTTACAGCATGTTTGTAAATTAAATTTTGCTGACTACCATTTTCCAAAAGCATGGTAAAATTATCAAATGATCGTATAATACCCTTAGTTTGAAAACCGTTTACTAAATAAACTTTTACAGGAATTTTGCTAGTTCTTAAAATGTTCAAAAACCTATCCTGTAAATTAAATTTCTCCGCCATACCTATTCCCCCTTTTTAACGTATAGTTCCTTTGGAAAAGAAAAATAAACATTAACACTCTTAATAAAAATATCCGTTTGTTCTCCATCAACTAAAATATAAATTCTATCTATACCATTTATGTTCTCAAATAACGAATATAAAATCTGTAAAACTAACATTACTTCTCTATCAATTGAATAGTTTTGTATACTTTTAGAGGACAAATCTATAATCAATGCCGTATCTACAAAATAATATGCATTCAAAATACCTTTTGGTACAAATGTTTCGATACCATCACTAAGTTTGTATGTAGAAAGTTTCTCAAAAATTTCTTGTACAGAATTAATTTTCCCAACATCTAGGAAAATTATATCATCATTTTTCACAAAAGCAATCTCAGAAGAAAATAAAAACAATGAAAAAAACAAAAACAATAAAATCAATTTTTTCACATAATTTCCTCCTCAACGAACTTTTTTATATCATTCCACGTTTCTTTGGGTGCAAATATTATTATTCCAGGCAAATCCTTTGGTAATTGTACAAAAGGTAAATAGTATATCTTAAGTTTAAATCTTTTTGAAGTCACTTTTCCTATTTTTTCTGATATAGAAAATATCTTCCAATCTTTACCATCAAAATCTGGAGAATAGTTTGGAACAAAAATTATATTTAAATTAGAATTTTTAAACACCAACGCAAAACTCTTTGAATCATATGAATCTATCTTTTCTCCAAAAACTTTAACTATTAAATTGTCAATATTGTATTCTCTAAAAAACTGAATAATTACTCTTCCAGGGAGCTTGTTAATCTCCATTTCAAAGTTTAAATCTATCTTTTTTGAGAAAATTATAGCCCCTTTTTCAAATAATACATCATCATAGTAAATTAACCCTTGTGAGTAAACCTTCAATAAATCTCCATTCTTCGAGATCTCTAACTTATATTCTCCATTATAATCAAACTGTATATAGCTTCTAAAATCAACAACTTTAGATATTATCATATCCGGTAAACGATAACTTTTTTCATATTTTCTAAAAGGTATATCAAAAAACTTAAATATATCTTCAATTGAAACCTCTTCTACTGGTTTTTCATCCAAAACTAATACATTTCTTGAAAAAGAAACGAATTTTCCTTTCCATTCAATATATTTAAACGAAGAAATGGCCCCTGTAGATGGAGATTCCACCCTTAAAAAATTTGAATAATCGTTTAACAAGGCATAAGTAGAATCAAAATCAATTTCTTCTATTTTTATAGATCTTCCACCATAGCTTATATTAAACGCAAAGGAGATTATAGCAACAAAAACAAGCAATACAGAAAGTCTTCTCAATATTTAAAAACACTCCTTCCGATAAATTCTCTTATTAAAGATGTTCTAGGAATATCTTCAATATTTGTAATTGGGAGGAAATATTCCAAAATTTTCAATAACCTTGTTACTTCAGAATACTCTGGAACATTGTCTGGAACAACTATTAAAAGCTGCTCAGCAAAAATCTTTAATACTGAAATCTCGTATACAAGCGCACTGTTAAACATTATATCGGCATTTTCTTGGTAGGGAAAGATATTTTTATCTTCCCCTCTTCTCACACTTGGCCACATCTTCAACGTTGCTAAAGCATCATGATTTCTGAATTTACTATCTCTAACTACTCTTCTTAAAAGTCTTGTATCTGTTGTATGCAATCTATTTGTATTATCCAAATTCAACTGTGTCAATGCACTAGCATAAATTTTATACTTTAACTCCTCGGGTATTTGTTCTGTTAATCTTGTGTTCAACCCATGTATACCTTCTACTATAATAGGTTGATCTTTTTCAATTTTCAATATTTTACCTTTTTTTCTTTTTCCCAAAGTAAAATCAAATTTTGGTATTTCAACCTCTTTACCCTCAAACAAATCCAATAAATTTTTATTAAACAAATCAATATCAATTGCCTCAAGAGCTTCAAAATCTGGTTTTCCATTTTCATCAACTGGAGTTCTTTCCCTATCTACAAAATAATCATCCAAGGAAATAGCAACAGGTCTTAGCCCACTTGCCCTTAATTGCACCATCAATCTTTTTGAAAAAGTTGTTTTTCCGCTAGATGAAGGCCCAGCAATCAAAATAAGCCTTACATTCTTCTTTTTCTTTATTTCTTCTGCTATAAACGCAATTTTTTTTTCATGAAGTGCTTCTGACATTATTATCAAATCAGTAACGCTTCTCTCACCCTTTGCAATTAAATTATTTAAATCCCCCACGCTATCAATATTCATTATCTCTAACCATTTTTTGTATTCAATGAAAACTTGGCTCAATTTAGGAAGGGGCTTAAATTCCAGTACGGGTTTTCCATTCTTAAAAACAGGCAAGACTAACACAAAACCATTCTCATACTTTAACAAATCAAAATATTTTAAAACTCCTGTAGAATAGGGCATATACCCATAAAAATAATCAAAACTATCTCCAAGTTTATAAACTTTCACAGTTTTTTTCTTACGATATCTCAACAAATTTATTTTATCGTAATATCCAAACTTCTCAAACAATTTTAACGCTTCACTTTTCATAAACTCAAATTTCAAAAATCTTTCATCTTTTTCAATTATTTCAAGCATTTTTTCTTTCACAACCAAAATTTCATCGTCAGCTAAAACTTTTACTCTGTTATTCGCATCCTTTAATTCGCAATAAATAGACTTACCTACACTGTGAGAAACTTTTAAAAAGTATTGCGGATACATTTTTTTCAAAACAGATTTTAATATAAAAAGCAAACCTCTTTGATATATTCTAAATCCGTCAACAGAATTAACATCTAAAAACAAAACCTTACCAGAATAATGTAAAGGCCTAAACAATTCAATAATTGTATTATCTATCTTCGCCGCTATTATAGGTGAATCATAATATTTTGAATAATTATCTACAAACTTTTTTAGAGTTTCACCTTTTTCAACTTCTACAACTTTACCATCATCCAAAAATTCCAGTTTTATCTTTTCCATATTTCCCCTCCTTTAAATTTTCCACGTTATTTCGAATGATTTTGGATCATGGTAAGTAAAATGTATATGATACACTAAATCTTTTACCTTTTTTAACTTTGACTTCTCAATAAGATTCTTAAAATGAGGATGTAACTTAATAATTACTTCTTTTGCTTCCTTTGGCGCCTCTTCTATTTTTTGATATAAATTTTTAATTGTTATCTTTGGAGAAACAATAAAACCAGCCCCACCACATACAGGACATGGTGAAATATAATTCTCAAAAAAAGACCTTACAGTTCTTTTTCTTGACATTTCCAAAAGCCCTAGTTTTGTAAAGCCAAATATTTCAATTTTACTTTTATCTTTTTTTATTTCTTCGTTTATCTGTTCTAATAACATGTTTTTCATATCATTTGAATCCATATCAATAAAATCAACCAAAACAATTCCACCAATATTCCTTAAACGTAATTGCCTGAAAATTTCCGAAACTGCCTCTTTGTTTGTTTGAAATGCAGTTTCTTGTTGACTTTTTCCTTTTACAAAATGCTTTGAATTGACATCTATTATAGTTAATGCTTCAGTTTTATCAATTATTATTTCTCCACCCGAAGGCAATGAAACCTTTCTACTAAACAATTCCCTAAAGTATTTGTAAATATTCATGTAATCAAAAGTATCACCATCTATTATTTCAATTTTTGGCCTTTTAATGAAAATTTTTAAATATTTCTTTATTGTTTCTAAATGTTTTAAGTTGTTAGTAATAATCAACCTTACATCTTTTGTTAACTTTTCTCTTAAAACATAATCGAGCAGATTCTCTTCTTTATACAAAATTTGAGCTTTCCTTTTACGTTTAAATATCTCTAAAACTTCAAAAGCTCTATTTGCCAGCAAATCCATTTCAGATTGAATATATGATTCATCCAATCCTTCTGCAGCAGTTCTAATTATAACACCTAAATTAGAATTTTCAGAAATATATTTTGCAATATCATGCAATCTTGCCCTCTCATTTTCATCTTCAATTTTTTTTGACACCCCTATAACTTTAGAAAAAGGAAATAAAACCATATACCTTCCCGCAATACTAATATTTGCAGTTAACTGTGGCCCTTTATCTCCAACTGGATCCTTTTTTACTTGTACTAATAGTTTAGTTCCTTTATCTATCTTTTTCAATGAGAAATAATTGTAATATTCTTCTGGGATATCTTTCAATCTTAAAAAACCATTTTTTTTATTTCCGATATTTACGAATATTGCGTCTAATGCATTTACTACCTTTTCTACACGTCCAAGATAAATGTTACCAGTAAGCTTTTCTTCTTCATCAGACACAATTTCAACTAATCTATTATTTTCAATAACTGCATAATGTAAGTTATCTTCAACCGAATTTAAAACTAACACTTTTTCCATGCTTTCAAAATCCTTTCATATACTCCCTTTGGTTTTCATTTAAAACGTCAATCTCTATTCCCAAAGATTTTAACTTTAAATCAGCAACTTCTATATCCAATTCCTCAGGATAACCGTATACTTTGTTCTCTAACTTACCATGATTCTTTTTTAAATAAATTAACGACAAAGTTTGAAGGGCAAAAGATATGTCCATTATTTCTATTGGATGACCATCAGCCGCTGCCAAATTTACCAATCTTCCTTCACCAATTAGAAAAATCTTTTTCCCGTTAATTTTATATCCTTTAACATTTGGTCTTGCTTCAAATACAAATTCTGCGTTTTTTTCAAGTTCATCAACCGGAATTTCAACATTAAAATGCCCTGCATTTGCTAGTATAACACCATCTTTCATATTAACAATATCTTCGTATTTTACCACATCTTTCATTCCAGTTGAAGTAACAACTATATCTGCAATTTTTGAAGTTTCTGACATTTTCATGACTCTATAACCATCCATTAGTGCTTCTAAAGCTTTAACTGGATCAACTTCTGTTATAATAACATTTGCACCTAATGCTTTGGCCCTCATTGCTATTCCACGGCCACACCATCCATACCCAGCAACAACAACATTTTTACCTGCAATTAGTGTATTTGTGTTTCTCATAATTGAATCCCATGTCGACTGACCTGTCCCATATCTATTATCAAATAAATACTTCATACGAGCATTGTTAACTGCAATTACCGGAACCGATAGTATACCACTCTTTTCCAAGTTTTTAATTCTTCGTACACCTGTAGTTGTTTCTTCGGAAATTCCCTTAAGATTTTTTAATAATTCTTTTCTTTCAGTATGTACAATAACACTCAAATCCGCCCCATCATCAAGAATTAGATCAGGATTGTAATCAAGTACTTTATTAAGATTTTCATAATAAATTTTTTCATCGTTTGTTCTCTTTGCGTGAACAATTATCCCAAAATCTTTTAAAGCTTCTGCAACATCATCTTGGGTTGATAATGGATTGCACCCAGTAACAAAAACTTCTGCTCCCAACTTTTTTAGAGTAATTGCCAAATAAGCTGTTTTAGCTTCCAAATGTATCGCCATTGTAATTTTTATTCCATCCAAAACCCCTTTATAATTTTTTTGCAAATAATTTAAAAGTGGCATATAATTTGAAACCCACTCAATTTTCTTTATACCAATCATACTATACCTCCCTATTTAATTTTTAACACTTTATATTTTATCACATATAAGTGAAAATCTAACAACTCTTTACGTTTAGTCTAAAATAAAAATAGCTTTTTGCAGTATTTATGACTTGCTTTTAAAATTAAATATATTAAAATTTTTATAGACACCAAAACAAAGGAGTTTAAAAATGGATCTAAAAAAATATTTGGAAAATCTAAATGTATCTTCAAAAGGTACGCCACAAAAAAGTTGGGATGAGTATTTTTTAAAAATAGCGCTTATAATATCCACACGTTCGTCTTGCATCCATAGAAAAGTTGGAGCGGTAATTGTAAAAGATAAAAGAATCCTTGCAACTGGTTATAATCAACCTCCTTCTGGTTTTCCCCACTGTAATGAAATTAACTGTATAAGAGATGATTTAAATATCTCCTCTGGAAAAAACCAGGAAATTTGTTATGCACTTCATGCTGAACAAAATGCTTTAATGCAAGCTGCAAAATTTGGTATATCTACCGATAATTCCATAATTTACGTTACACATAAACCTTGCTCCGTCTGTGCAAGACTTATAATAAACGCTGGGATAAAAAAAGTCATATTTATCAATGACTACCCTGATCCATTAACAGATTTTTTGTTTAAAGTATCAGAAATAAAAATTGAAAAATATGGAGGTGTAATAAATGAAGAGGGATGAACTTATCAAATATTTAAGAATTGATAGATGGCCAACCGTTTGGTGTCCAGGTTGTGGAAATGGAATAATAATGAAATCATTTATCCAAGCCACTCATGAATTGAATTTAGAAAAAGACAGAGTAGCAGTTATTTCTGGAATAGGTTGTTCTTCAAGAGCAACTGGATATTTAGATTTTAACACAATGCACACACTACATGGAAGAGCCATAGCATTTGCAACAGGGGTAAAACTTGCAAAACCAGATTTCAAAGTAATTGTAATGGGTGGTGATGGTGATTTAACAGCTATTGGTGGAAACCATTTTATACATGCTTGTAGAAGAAACATTGATTTAACTGTAATAGTGTTTAATAACATGATATACGGAATGACAGGAGGGCAACACTCGCCAACAACTCCACATGAAAAAATTACTAGTACCATGCCTTATGGTAATATTGAAAACTCTTTTGATATTGTGAATCTAGCACTATCTGCTGGTGCCACTTATGTTGCAAGAAGTACAGTCTATCATTATCCATTAACAGTAAAATATATAAAAGAAGCTATTACACACAAAGGAATGAGTGTTGTAGAAGTTTTAACAAATTGTCACACTTATTATGGTAGATATAATGGAATGAAGAATGCTTGGGACATTCACAACTACATGAAGGAAAATGCAATTTTAAAATCCAAAGCTGAAAAAATGGATAAGAATTTACTAAAAGACAAAATAATAATTGGTGTTTTCAAAAAAGAAGAAAAACATGACTTTTATGAAAATTATAAAAAAGTTGTTGCAATATCAAAAAATTCGGAGGTGTAAATAAATGGAAATCCAAAGACCATTTTCAATTAGAATCGCAGGAATAGGTGGTCAGGGAAATCTAATCGCTGGTTTAACTCTAGCAAAGGCATTAGTGAAATCTGGCAAGTATGTTGTACAAACTCAAAATTATACTGCACAAGTCAGAGGTGGACCAAGTTATTGTGATTTACTAATTTCTAATAAACCTATTGATTTTCCAAAAGCAACTCTCTTCGATATATTGTTAATTTTACACCCTTTTATGATTGAACAGTGTAAAAATGTCAGAAATAATGGTATAATTATTATTGATGATACATATATCAAAGAACTTCCACTTGAATCATTTAGGATGACCAAAAGAAAGATAAATATATCTGCTTCAAAAATTGCGCTTGAGAAATTTGGAAGCGAAATGTTTGCGAATATGATAATGTTAGGAGTTATTTCTAAAGCAACTTCAATAGTTAATATTGATTATTTAATTGAATCTATCAAAGAAAATATAAATCCAAAATACGTTGAAAAAAATATTGAGGCGGTGAAATATGGCACAACACTTACAGAAAAATTCTACAAACCAAGAATCGAAAGAAAAGTTAAAAGAACAATTGGGTTCGAATAATTTAAAAGAATCATTTTCACATGCAATTGAAGGTATATTAACAGCTATTTCTCAAGAAAGGAATTTAAGAATCCATTTTTTTGTAGGATTTGTTATACTATTTTTGAGTTTATTTTTGCCAATTGATAAAAATAACTATATATGGATTTTTTTCGCTGTATTTTTTGTAATAATTTCTGAATTAATAAACACTTTAATCGAAAATTTGCTTGATTTGTTTATACCAGAATTTCATCCTATTGTTAAAATAATAAAAGATATCAGTTCTGGTATCGTACTTTGGGCTGCAATGTTTTCTGTAATTGTCGGTATTGCAATCATTGGGAATTTATTGTTTAATTGGGATATAATTATTGCGAAAATCTTTGGTTTTGGATTTGTTTCCTTATTCCCATTTATATATGTTTTAGGAGTGATAAGATGGAAGAAAAAAAGATAAAAATATTAATAGTTGATGATTCGGCTTTTATGAGAATGATTCTAAAAGATGTTATTGAAAAAGAAAAAGACATGAAAATCGTTGGAATTGCCAAAGACGGTCTTGAAGCAGTAGAACTTGCTATAAAACACAAACCTGACGTCATTACATTAGACGTTGAAATGCCTAAATTAAATGGAATTGAAGCATTAAAGGAAATTATGAAACGTTCTCCTTCAAGAATAATAATGGTTAGTAGTCTTACAGAAGAAGGTGCTGATATAACTATAACTGCGCTCCAACTTGGAGCGGTTGACTTTGTCACAAAACCTGCTGGAAGTATTTCAATGAATTTTAGAAAAGTAGCAGGGGAATTAATTGAAAAAATAAGAAATGCCATGAAAATTGACGTTAAAGCTCTATCACGAACAATCACTTACAGTCATAAAACATTTAGTGTCAAATCTTTAGTTTCTGGAAAAATCGTTGTTATTGGTTCATCAACCGGTGGGCCAAAATCATTAGACCATGTGATTCCACCACTACCTTCAAATTTTCCTGCACCGATAATTCTTGTTCAACATATGCCAGCTGGATTTACAAAATCACTTGCGAATAGATTGAATAAAATTTCAAATTTAAATGTTAAAGAGGCTGAAGAGGGAGACGTACTAAAACCTGGGTGGGTGTATGTTGCTCCTGGCGATTACCACCTTGGAATAAGATTACATGATAAAAAAAGTATAGTCTATCTTGAAAAAAGCGAAAAAATTAATAACGTTAGACCTGCAGTCGATTTTACATTGGATAAGGTTGCAGAAATATACAAGGAAAAAACAATATCTGTTATTTTAACTGGAATGGGTAAAGATGGTACAAAAGGTGCATTCAAAGTGAAATACTACAAAGGAATTGTTATTGCTGAATCAAAAGAAACTTGTGTAGTATACGGTATGCCAAAATCAGTGGTTGAAGAAGGATACGCAGATTTTGTGTTGCCCGCATATAAAATACCAGGAAAACTGGTTGAAATAATTTAGGAAAATAATTTAAGGAGGTGTAAATTTATGAAAAAGCTTTTTGTTTCATTTTTTATATTGGCATTGTCTATATTTTATTTTGGGGCCTTTAAAGATGTTCCAGTAAATCACTGGGCATATGATGCTGTAAATGAACTAAGTAAATTAGGAATTGTTAGTGGAATGCCTGATGGAACTTTCCAAGGAAACCAAGGAATGACGCGTTATCAAGTTGCTGTTGCACTTTATAGAATGATGAATTATATCCAATCTCAAATTGACAAGGCTGTTTCCAATACATCTAATGTAAGTAAACTACGAGAGCAGATTTTAACACTTTCTGATATTGTAAGCACAGCAATGAACAAGATAGAAGATTTATCTTCTCTAAAAGATTCCGTTCAGATTGTATCTTCAGATGTTAGCGAACTTAAAACGTCATTAGTTAATACTAAAAATGATGTAAAAAGTTTATCAATCGATATCTCATCATTAAAGAATAAAGTAGACGAATTAAATAACAAAATTACTATTTTAGAAAGCAAAATGCTTAATGAAGATATAAACAAATACTTGTCTCAAAAAGTTGACCTTGATAAGTTTAACAAATTATCATATGAGTTTGATAACTTTAAAAAGCAAACTGAAAATAAACTTGATGCATTAAATGGTGATATAGTTACTATAAAGACAGAAAACAGCAATATGCAGAAAACAATTGATACTCTAAATAACAACTATTCAAGCCTTGAAGAATATTTAAATGCTAAAACCAAAGCCTTGGATACAAGAATTTCTACTATTTCTGGTGATGTTACTCAGTTAAAAGTTGATTTTCAAACATTCAAATCAGATTATGATATTACAGTACAAACGTTTAATAAAAAGATTGAAAAATTAAATCAAATCGTAAGTAATTATGAAACTATTTCCACAGTTGTTGAAAATTTAAATAAAAATTACTCAACCTTAAAATCTACAACCGAAAACAAAATCGATGAACTATCTCAGGAAATAAACGAAATAAAAAATTCAAGTAATTCTACGTCTTCAACTTCAACTATCGCGTTAATCATATCGATCTTATCAGGCGCAGTCGCTGGTATAGCTTTATATTTAACAATAACCAATTAATACATAAAACCATAACAATATCCCACTACTGGATCAAAAAAAAATAAAAAAGCACCCCCGAAGCAACAAAATAAAACTGACAAGGGGGTGTTTTTCTTTTGCGAAGAAAGTACAAAATTTTTGTATTCTCCTAAAATAAAAGAAAAAATCATTTGAATTTCCCTTTGGAATTGCTCAAAGCAGAGTTCGTTTGCAGATTAATAAATAAAAGCGTAAAATATCATCTATTTCAAAAATCACATATTACTGAACATAGCACAAAAAAGAAATGACAAAAAACTTAAAGAAAAAATTAAAAAGACATATCTCAAAATACAATGGTGTTTACAGATATCACCGTAAGTATACATATTAAAGAAGTGAGAATAATAAATAATAATCTTTCAAAAAACACATACTAAATCTTTAAATTACTAAACATTACCAAGTACTACAAAAAATCATCGCTTATGTTTTTAACCAATAAAATTAAATATCTATTACAAATAACACAAAATAATAAAAAAGGTGTTTCCTAAGAGGAAACACCTTATATATGACTTACATATTATAATTTAAAATTTGATAAGTATTGATTTAGACCTTCTACAGCGTTATTTAAATCATCTGAATATATTTTTACTTCTGATGCTTGT
>NZ_LBEX01000003.1:0-242310 GCF_001999655.1 Thermosipho sp. 1074
ATATTCTTTTTCCTTGTTTTTTATCTTGTCAATTATATCTTTTAACTTCTCTGGAAAATTAATTGATAACTCACCTGTCTCATCAAGTACTTCACCTGTTTCTAATACGATAAATGTCTGGATAACCCCCTCTTTTTTTAACGCATTTCTTGCATTTCTAATTCCCCATGCAAGTTGTTTTTTTCCTAAATCACTTGTCGCATTCATCAAATATGGGGTAAGTGACCCCCCTGTTGCATACTTGTAAATTGGATCAATGATGTTTTCTAGTTCTGCATGTACGTCTTTGGAGATCGAGGTAAGGATGAGTTCGTTTATAGTACTTGCGCTTTTTGAAACGTTTTTGAAGGCAAGATATGATGAAATTGAAACACTTGTTACCGTAGCAATTATTGCTACCAATACTAAGGATAGTATGAGTTTAAATTGTAGTTTCATTTAACCACCTCCGAAAGTATGTATTCTCTTACATTTTCAAAATCTTCTCCAAAATATCTATCACCATTCATTTCGATATTAATATTTGAAAGAAAATCTTCAATCATTTTAGAGGACTTTAATGGACGCCTAAATTCCAAAGCAACCCTAACTAACATTGTCTCAATTGATATTAAATCTACTACATTTGTATAAATTTTTCTTAACTTCCTTGCAGAAGTTGCTCCCATACTTACATGATCTTCTTGGTATGCAGATGTTGGAATCGTATCACATGATGCAGGATGAGATAAAACTTTATTTTCATTACATATTGCAGCAGCCGCATATTGCCAAATCATATAACCAGAGTTAAGTCCCTCTTTTCCAGATGCAAGAAATGCAGGTAATCCCCTATTAACTAGTGGGTTTACCAATCTATCAATTCTTCTTTCGATCATATTACCTAAATCAGTTAACGCTATAGATAAATAATCACAAACTAATGCAACTGGTTCACCATGGAAATTTCCACCACTAATTATTTCCTCATCAAATATTAACGGATTATCCGTTGCCGCATTAATTTCATTTTCAGCAACTTTTTTGGCAAATTCAAGAGTATCATACACTGCACCATAAACCTGAGGAATAGCTCTAAGTGTGTATGCATCTTGGACATTAGAACATTTGATGTGTGATTCTCTTAATTTACTCTTATTAAGATATTTTCTCAGTAATTCGGCAATATAAATTTGGCCTTTATGATTTCTTACTCTTTGCAATCTATCATCAAATGCGACTGGTGTCCCAAGTAAAACATCTGTTGATGCTGCTGCAATTAAAGTTGCAATTTCTATTAATCTAAACATATCTCTGACAACAAGTGAAAGTATCGCTGTCATAAATTGCGTGCCATTTAATAAACTTAAGCCTTCTTTTTCTTTTAAAGTCAATGGTGTTATATTTTTTTCTTTCAATATTTCTCTTGTTTCAACTTTCTTGCCATTCTTTAAAACATATCCTTCACCAATTAGTGCCATTGAAATATGTGATAATGGTGCCAAATCACCACTTGCACCAACACTCCCCTTCTCCGGCACATATGGTACAACATCTTTATTCAAAAACTCTACTAATTTTTCTATTACCGACACTCTTACCCCTGAAAAACCTTTTGCTAATGAATTAGCCCTCAACAACATCATCGCACGAACGATATCATAGTTCAGTGGCTCACCGATACCTGCTGAATGAGATAACACAATATTTTTTTGTAAATCCTCTAATTCTTCTTTTGAAATTCTTACATTAACCAATGCACCAAAACCTGTATTCACACCGTAAACTGGTTTGTTTTTTTCTAAAATTTCTTCAACTTTTTTTCTAGAAAGTTCAACATTTTTTTTGGCCTTATCATCAAGCAAAACTTGTTCATATTTTCTCGATACTTTATGAACATCCTCAACGGTTAAGCTATTTCCGTTAATATATATCAAAAAAATCCCCCCTCTAATATTATCTATGACAAATATATCACAATAAAAATTTTAATCAAATACCAATTCTTATCTTTTTTATAAATCAGATACAGATATCTTATTTATTTCATCATTTTCTAAATATCTTGCAATAACATAAAGTAAATCTGAAATCCTATTAATATACGCCAATAACTGTAATCTTACATTTTCGACTTTTGACAGTCTAACAATGTATCTTTCGCCTCTTCTTGCAATTGTTCTACAAACATCAAGTAATGCACTTTCCTTTTTAGCACCCGGTATTACAAAAGAGCTTATATTTAATTTCTTTTCGTAATTTTCTACATATTTTGTTACTCTATCAACATCTCTTTTGTCAATAAGCTCAATAAATTTTTCACCTTTTGCTAATTCAGTAGCTATTCTAAACAAATCCTTTTGAATTTCTTCAATTATAGTTTTTTCATTCACATCCAAACCAATTTTTGCCAATCCAAGAAATGATACCAGCTCATCTATCGTTCCATACGCTTCTACTCTGATATTATCTTTGTCTACTCTCTCACCATTTGCCAAAAATGTCTTTCCATCATCACCCATTTTTGTACTTATCATTATTTATCCCCTCCTAAAATTACTCTTTTAAAAAATTCTAATTCTTTGATAATAATATCTATATTTACATCCTGCATTAAAAATGATTTTAAAATAGATAAAGGTATTAATTCCAAAACATTATTTACATTCTTTAAACTATTAAAAAAACACTTTTTTTGTATATCAATACTAATATTCATATTTAATTTCTCCACTTCATTCCAAAAACTCTGAAAAAGAGCATAATCACTCTTAAATTTTACCTTATAAATTAAAGTATTATCTGAGTTAATTATGTAGCCTAACTTTTCTACAATTCTCAACAATCTAGAAAAAATTATTAAATCAAGGTATTTCTCCGCATTCTTTACAGAAAATACGTTAGGATGCTCTATTAAAAAATCCATATTTAAATTTATAATAATTTCATTTTTTTCAAAAGAATTTTCTATTTTTAATACCTCTCTTTCACAGTTTACTTTCTTTTTAAATAATTCTTTTGAAACGAAATTTCTAATCTTAAATAATTCAAAATTTTCATCATTAAATTCAATGAAAATATCGATATTTGAATCTTTTTCCTTACATTTATATATATTAAAATTTATATCATTAAACTCTTCACTGCCAATATAAATACACTCACTTAAATTCCAGTCAAAATAGCTGTTACAAACAATATATCGTTTTTCAACTATAATTGGTACTAGATAATCAAACACTTCCTTTATCGAAAAGAAAGAATCAATGTATAAAATCACACCTAATCCCCCTTAAAAATTTTTTTTAGTTCTTTAATATCATCCTTAAAATCATCTTTGTTTTCGCAATTTTCAATTATATTTTTCAAGATTTTTAATGCTTTAACCGTCTTTTTTAGCTTTCTTTCAGGTTCCCTTTCAAAACGTTTTAAGTAAAAAAAGAAATAGTAAATAATAAACAAAGAAACTGGGACAAATACAAAATACAACATTATATGATGTGCTGGATAAGCAGAATAAACCAAAAAATTCAAGTCTTTTTTTTCAACTATTTTAAATAAAACTTTTTTCCCGTTATAATAAGTAATATTACCTTTAACATCAGGAAACATTTCATTAAAACTTACAGAAAAATTGTTACTATTAACTATCTTTTTATCATTAGTAAAAAATACAAAATAAGATGTTATTTTAGGAATTGTATAAAAAGCATTATCTTTTACATAAATAAGATTTGAAGTTTCACCAAACTTTACAATTGAAATCCCCTCTGAAAGATTTTCAACTTTAAAAACCTTCCCCATATAGTATATTTTATTTCTTTCTACTACATAACCTTCTGGTTGTTTGTTTGAAATTATGTTTGCAATCAAATTTTCATAATTTTCATAATCAAAATCAGCAATTTTTTCATACTCATTTAGTTGAAATTTTGAGTAAGACAAATCCATTTTAAACATTAAATAAGGCAAAACCATAAAAAAAATAACAAAAAAAATAACGGGTAACTTCCTCATCCTATCATTCCTTTACTTTTGCCATTATTAAAAGATCAACATAATTTCCATCTAAATTCACAGCTTTTTTCTTTCTACCTTCGATTTTATATCCAAGTTTAATATAAAGATTAATTGCAATTAAATTACTCTCAATTACTTCCAATTGAATTCTTTTTACTCCATTCTTAAAAACCCACTCTTCTGCAATCTGAATAAGCTTTTTACCAATACCCATTCCTCTAAATTCCCGTAAAACAGATATTCCATATTCAGCAACATGTCTCATACGTTTTCTTTCATGAATCATTATATCAATTTCACCTATAATTTTGTTTTCTAACTTAGCGATAAAAATCTTTCTTAACTCATTTTCAATGTAGAATTCTACATATTTCTTAAAAGATTTAAAATCCATCAATTCTTCTAGAGAAGTTACTAAAAATTTTGTTTCGCTTAAAACACTTTTTCTAAATTCATATAACTCATTAATTTCATTAAAAAAAATTTCCTTAAAAACAAAATCAAAATTCAACGTTAAACTCCTCCAATATTTTGTTATTGAGATCTATAACCTTTATATTTAAATCATCATTAAGTTTCAACAAAACGAAATGATATTCTTTATAAAACGATACAAGATATTCATTATCAATCACTTTCCCATAAAGTGATGCACCAGCACCTCCGGTAATAATATAATGAGTATTATTAACATAAAAATGTTGATAATTATGCTCATGCCCAGAAATAACAATTTTAATACCTTTATCAGCAATAATTTTATCTAATTTTGACAAATCCAATCTATCTTTCCAATGTGGTCCAACTGTATAAATTGGATAATGCAAAAAGACTATGCTTCTCTCATTTCCATAATTTTCTAAAAATTCTAAATAACCTTTCGTATACGGATCCAAAAAAATAAGTCTATATTTCTTAAAATCTGCATAATAATTGTACAATCCAAAATACTTTTTATAATAAACATCAGGATTCTCGTGATTGCCTTTTACTAATTGGAAATAAGAATTTTTTCTCAAGTTTTTTGTTATTTTAAAAAAAGTATTCCACTCCTCTTTCCTATCTCCTCTATTTACCATATCCCCCAAATGAACTACGACAGTTGGATTATAAGAAGAAATCAACTCTACAATTTTTATATGAACTTTATTTCCAAAACGTGAATCACCGTATACAGCTACCAAATTTGTTGTGTTAGGAAAAAACTCTCCATCACACAACTTACACATATCATTTTCTTCATACAAATAATAAAAAACATTAGAGAATAAAAACATTGGAACAAAAATAAATAAAAATACCATCTTCTTTAACATTAATCTGCACTTCCAGAATTTTTTCTAATTTCAACAATATCAAAATCTATATCCATTTTTAAACTATCTAACATTTTTAAAATGTCCTTTTTAAAATAATCGGTTGTAATAATCCTTAAAATTCCACCTTCGTATTTTCTTATATTAACCATATTATCTTGCGCTTCTAAAATGTAACTCAAATAATGTACATCGTTCTTATCAATATTCAATAAAATATCAATCTCCATATTTATCCTCCTTTTTAGTCATAAATGGACATTTACTTATTATCTTATTATTCTTTAAAAACTCATCAAAATGCTTTAAAAACAATGGCTTTTCCTGCGGGCACTCATTCATAAACTTTGCAAATAAAACAAACTTTTCAGCGACTTCATCCCCCAAATCAAAATATATCTTAAAACATGCTTCTTGTGCTTTTAAAGGTTCTATTTTCAAGAATTCTATCAAAAATCTTCTAAATGCTTGAATGTTTTTATTTTCCTTCAAAGCTATGTTTTTACCTTCCTCAGTTAAAGTTATAGCTCCTCTTTTTTCATAATAAATCAAACCTTTTTTTGCCAATGAATTTAAAGTCTGCTTCGCAGAAGGCATTTTAACTCCTGCATAATCCGATACTTTCTTTAATCTTGTCCAGCCCATTGAGTTTAAAGTAAGATATACAATCAAAAGATATTTTCTTTCTGCTTTAGTTAAATTACGGTGACTTGACAAAAAAATCCCTCCACATAAGTTTATTCTAATTGTATTTTAACACATCATTCCAATTCAAGATACTTTTGAAGAAGTTTAAGTGTTGCTTCAATTGCATCGACATGAGTTCTTTCATAGCCATGTGACGCATAAATCCCAGGACCAATTAATCCATGTTTTACGTTATATCCCGCACGCACTGCAGCACTTGCATCAGAACTATAATACGGATATATATCAACAGTAAAATTTACCTTTGATAGTTCAGCAGCTCTTATCAATTTACCAACTACATCATAATCATACGGTCCACTTGAATCTTTGGCACAAACTGAAACTGAATAGACATCTGAATCTAAATCATCTCCCACTGCTCCCATATCTACAGCAATAACTTCTGTTACGTCATCTGGAATTCCAGAAGATGCTCCATGACCAACTTCCTCATAACTTGTAAACATAATATAGATCTTTCTTTTTGGTTCTATAGTAAAATCTCTTATTACCTTTGCCAAAGTTAGCAAAATACCTGCTCCTGCTTTATCATCTAAAAATCTACTTTTTAAAAATCCAGTTCTTGTTAAAACAGTTCTTGGCTCAAATGCTATATAATCACCTGGCCTTATTCCAAGGTTTTCCACATCTTCCTTGCTATAAACTTTCTGATCTAAAACAACTTCCACGTTATTTTCATTTCTTTCAATAGTTCCAGTATCATTATAAACGTGGACTGAAGGATGTATGTTATAAATTGTACCAGTATATGCTTTGTTATCTCTTGTGAAAACTATACAATTTTCATTTTCAATATGCGAAAAAGGATACCCACCAATTCTTGTTAACTTTAATCTACCATTTGGTTTTATTGATCTAACCATAGCACCAAGTGTATCAACGTGCGCCATAAGTAATATTGCATTGCTATCCCCATGACCTAAATCTACAATTAAGCTTTTTTTATTAGTATATTCATATCTAAAACCTAATTTTCTAACTTCATTAATCAAATAATTCATTATCCTATTTGTAAAACCAGTAGGACTTGGAATCTCACACAAATCAATAATTTTACCGATTGCTTCTTGAACGTACGACATTTATATCCCTCCCAATTTATAATTTTTCAAAATTTTCTTCAAATAATCTTGCGTATAAAAAGAACTAAATTCCATAAATTCAATAGAATTTTTATCGGAAAAAGTTAGGTAAAAAACCTTATTTGAAATTTTTCTTATCTCACTTAAACTATTTAAATTAATTAATTCAAAATAACTCAATTCTTTGTTATTAACCATATAATAAGGCACATCTAAAATTTTAAAATCACCTTTGAATGTTATACCTAAATCCACTTCGCCTTTCTCAATTAACTTCATACATTCCCCAATTGTTAAAACTTCAACGTATTCAATCTTATGATTATACTCTTTTGAAAAATCTTCTAAAATTTTTGGAATAATTCCCGCAAAAGTATCTTGATATTTTTGACAAATAACTGGGATCCTTACAACAGCCACCTTCAATTTTGAATGAATTTTAAAAGAGAGTAAGTAAACAAATGTAGTCAACAAAGCTCCAAGCATTGCTTCGGTAATTGCCACATCTGGTGCTAAATATACAACGTAAATTGCAACCATCAAAACACTCAGTACCGTTCTATATAAAAAAGAATTAAATACTTTTTTAGAAAAAAACACAAAAATAGTTACCAAAACCGCAAAAAAAGATAAAACATACTGCATCATTATCTTTTATCCTTTCTAACAAAAGAAATTGAAATAAAATAAGTTACTGCAGGCATTCCTATTAACATAATTAAAAGTGCAACTAAAATCTTTTCAATTTGAAAACCGCGTATTAATAAACCTATTAATATCAAAATCCCTCCACCAGTATCTCCCGCGCTCAAATAGTGTAGTTTTTTAAACATGTTTTTATTAAACAACGCAAAAATATTCCCAATTAACATCAAAAAAGCACCAAAAATTATTATCATCAATCACTCCTTGAAAGAAATGAAGTAATAGCAAATGCTCCACCTATTGAAATCAAAACATAAAAAATTGCAACATCTACTATTATTGGCAAATCACTATAATATGAATATACCAACAACAAAATTGATATCTTAGTAGAAATAGAAAGAAGAGGAATCAATTTTTCATAAACATTCTTAAAATATCCAATCCCAATTATCGAAATAAATAATGAAATCAATATTAACAATATTGCTACCATCTCAATCACCTAATTTATGAATATAAAGGAATCTGTCATCGTGATCAAAAGCTATTGTCTTTGGTGTTAATGTTATATACAATATCTTTATTAACATCTCAAAATCATCTTTATATTCCTCAAATTCGATTTTTTCATTTTTAATAAAGAAAACCAAAATTGATTCATACAAAGTTTTGGGAATATACTTTAAAAGTAAAAACACCAATTTAGAAAAATTTAAAACATTTTGCTTGAAAATTTCATATACTATTATTGAAACAAAAAGATTTAGAAAAAAATATTCTTTCCCCGAAAATACACTCAAGAACAAAGTACCTAAAATAATATTAATTAAATGTACCATTCTTCTTTTAATGGCCTCCTCATTAAATCCAACATAGATAGCCTTGGATTTTTATTTGCGTATAGTATTTTAAACACTTCACTAGAAATAGGCATATCTATACCTCTCTTTAAGGAAAGCTCAACAACAGCTTTCACAGTATACATACCCTCTGCAACCATTTTGGTATTTTTCATTACCTCTTCAAGTGTTTGACCTTTTGCTATTAACTCTCCCAAAAGTCTATTTCTACTATGTCTACTATTACATGTGACCATCAAATCTCCTACGCCTGAAAGTCCAAAAAAAGTTTTTTCCTGTGCTCCAAAGATTTTTCCAAACTTTATCATTTCATATAAAGCACGTGTCATTAGTGCCGCTTTTGAATTATCCCACCCACCTAATCCATCTAAAACTCCTGCGGCAATTGCCATAACATTCTTCAAAGCACCAGAAATCTCTATCCCAACCACATCATCAGAGGTATACACTCTAAAATAATCATTACTGAACAATATTTGTAATTCTTCAACATTTTCACCGGCGATTGTTACAGCTGTAGGTATATTTTCAGCTACTTCTTCAGCATGTGATGGTCCTGAAAGAACGGTATAGGGTATACTAACAAAATCTCTTATAATTTCCGAAACTCGTTTTAAAGTCTTTATCTCTAAACCCTTTGATAAGTTAACGATTCCTTTAACATTATCCCAATACTTAATCTTACTTAAATTTTCCCTTATAAATTGCACAGGTATAGCTATAACAAGATAGTCCGAAAAATCCACAACTTCTTGTATGTTATCTGAAGCATTAAATTTTGGTCTAATCCCATTTAAATAACTTATCTTTTTTAAAACATTTATTTCAAATACTACTTCCTTTCTTCTAGCCCAAACCAATACATCTTGTCCATTATCAACCAACAAATTTGCAAAAGCACATCCCCAACTTCCTGCACCAATTACTCCAAATTTCACTCGAGCACCTCCATAATCTTTTTTACGGACCACTTTACAGCAGGTGTTCTATACGGGTTTGATTCACTATCTAATTTTAATACCCACTTCATCTTCTCCTTAGGGTATAAAACTAAAAAGTAATGTTGCGTAAATTCATCATCAGAAGATATAATTTTAAATATATAAGCATCTCCATTTACTTCCTTATAAACATTTTTAACCACAAAAATCTTATTATCTTCCTTAAAAACTTGTCCCTTTAATTCCAATACCTTTTGTTCTGTTATTTTTCCCACAGCATGTGGCATATCATCCTCACTCCTCAACAAACGTGTTATCTTTCCCTTTTTGATTTTCCAAACCTTTAATCTAAAAATATCTCTATTAAATCTTATCCATTTTTTCTCATATCTGGTTAAAAATTCACGTTTAGGGTTTTTTTCGATATCATTTACTTTAAAGTATCCGCTCTCCTTTGCATTTTCGTATGCTTCAATTGCGTACCACTCTTGATCAGTAACAAGTTCAAATTCCCCATTGTATTTTAAAACTACTGACAATACATTGAAAAAATCCTTAATTATTATTCTTCTATGTGCCTGTGAATTTTTATACCAAGGAACAGGAAAATTCATTATCAACTTATCAATAGAATCGTCGCTAAAAAATTCTCTCACACCAAACCTTGCATCACAGAGAATTAATTTTGCATTTTTTATACCATTTCGTTTTAATTTTCTTTGTGCTTTCACCATAGATGTAATTGAAAGCTCAAATCCAATATAATTAATATTCTTATTCTTACTAGTATAGTAAGCCGCATATTCCCCATTCCCAAAACCAAGTTCCACATGAATTGGACCATAATTTCCAAAAATTTCATCCCAATTTAAAGGAAACTTATTTAAAAATTGAGGTTTCAACTCAAATTCCGGATATATCATCTGAGACCTCCTACTCTTTCAATAAAATACTTTGCATGCTTGCTATAAGTACTATTTGGAAATCTTTCTATAAAATCTTTAAATAACAAGTAAGATTTTTCAAAATCACCTATCTGATAATAATTTAAAGCTCTATAATAATATGTATCATCTAAGAAATAAATATTCTTCACATTCAAAGAAACAGCTTTATCTATTACAAATTCCAAAATATTAATCGACATTAAATAATTTTTCTGTCTATAATATTCATATCCCATTAACCATAAAAAACGTAAGGTTTCAATATTTTTTGGATTTAACCTTTCAAATAGTTCAACACTTTTTGTTTCTTTATCTTTAGAATTTTCAAGTACTTTTAAGTTTTCTTCAACTTCAGAAAGTTTTAAAATAAGATTTTTAGAACTTTCCTTTTGTAATGTTTTTATTTCCTCCAAGATTTTAGAGACTGTTTCATTCGAGGAAATAATCTCATTTTTTACTTCATTACTTGATTCCAAAATTTTTGTATTCAATTTTTCAAAATTAACTTCAATTTTTGAATTTATTTTATCTAAAGAATTTTTTAATGAAAATATAGTCGGATTAAACAATGAGATAATTGTAAAAATCAATATAATAATCAAAGTTCCCATAATAAATATGTTAATATTTTGTGGTTTTTTTTCTTGGAGTTCTAAATCTAAATTTGGTTCGAAATTTAATAAAATACCTTTCAAATATCTTATAAGCTCTTTATCATTATTTCTAATTGCTTTTTCTAATTCAAGTCTTATCACTTGAACAACTTCTGGATACTCACTTTTTATTGAATTATAATCTATATTTTTATCAAGTTCATTATAAATTTTTTCTACTGCATTTTCTAAATCACCAACCTGTATCTCTCCCGTTTTAAGTGCAATGCCATAAAAAAATTTCTCTTCATAACTCAAACTTTCAAATATCTTTCTTGCATTTTCTAAATCACCTGAAAAAACAGCATATTCAAATTTTAAAAATGGATATTCTCTTTCAACTATTTGTATTATACTTTCCGCTAACTGGTATTTCCCCTCTTTCATAATTTTTCTAATAAATCTTACAAGATTGTCATTCACTTTATCACCTCCGCAATAGCTTTTGGTAAATAATCAAGAATTTCACTAACGAAATTACGCCCCTCGTATTTATACATTTCAGCAGCAAGTCCCATTGTATAAATTCCTGTAAGTACTCCATTTAATACCTCATGGTTCTGTGCAACAAATCCTGCTATAACTCCACTTAATATATCCCCACTTCCACCTTTTGACAAAGAGGAATTTCCCGTTAAATTGAAATAAATACTTTCTCCATCCGAAATTATAGTCGTAACATCTTTTAAAGCAATTACTAAATTATATCTTTCTGCAGTTTCTTTTACTAGTTTATAATTATATTTTACTTCAGATATTTTCATTTCCATAAATTTTGCAAATTCACCTGGATGAGGTGTTATTACAACTTTTTCTTTAAATAAAATTTCATCTTTAAATCTTGAAAGATAGTATATACCATCTGCATCAACTATTATCGGTACATTTACATTTTCAAAAACTTTTTTTACAAATTCACTTATTTCTTCTCTTCTTCCCAATCCAGGTCCAATTACAACAACTGTATTTGAATCAAGCACCTTTTCTATCTCATACAAACTATTTTCAGTAAAATCTATTGTAATAGGAATAATTCCAGGCTCATAATTTACCGCATTAACTACAACTTTATTATTACCTGCAATATACACCCTTCCAACACCAGCCCTTAAAGCCCCTAACACAGATAATAAAGGCGCACCTATATAATTTTCAGAACCACCAATAACAATAACTTTTCCATAAGTCGATTTATTACTTTCCTTTAATCTTTTTGGAACCTCAAAATAACTTTTCGTTAAAAGTAACTTATCACATGGGTAAATAGCCCCCAAAATCTTCGGTATACCAATTTTAACTACTTTTAACTTTCCAGTAAGTGCTCTTCCAGGAAATAAAAAATGGCCAACTTTTGGGTATTCAAAAGTAACTGTTAAATCTGCCTTAATTGCCGTTCCCAAAACTCTTGCAGTATCAGCTGAAACACCTGTTGGTATATCAACTGAAACCGTAAATTTTGAATATAAATTTATATAATCAATAATTTCTGCATAAATTCCTTCCACTATTTTTGATAATCCAGTACCAAAAATAGCATCTATTACCACATCACTGTTTCCCAATAATTTAGGCACTTCCAAAATATTCTCCTTTGAAATTTTTATTACCTCTCCGCCAAACGATTTATAAACTTCAAAATTCTTTTTTGCCTCTTCTGTAACAAAATCATCTATAAAAACTACTTTTACTGCTTCTGTATAATTTAACAGTTCTCTTGCAATTACAAGACCATCTCCTCCATTATTTCCAGGTCCACAAAACACTAAATAACTGTATTTTGATAATTTTTCCAATTCATTCCATAAAACTTCTACTGTTGACACTCCAGCTCTTTCCATTAAAATCAAACTATCTATTCCAAAATCGTTTATAGCCTTTTTTTCTAATTCCTTCATTTCTTTAGATGACACTATTCTCAAATCAATCACCTCGATATAAAAATTTATAAATATAATACGCAGTATAGACTTTCTTTAAGTATCTTTTACCAGCACTTTCTTTAACCTCTTTTGATGCATGTGGGCCTGTATTATAACCAATTAAAGCATCCGCTAAATTACCGTTAAGTTCATACAGATACTCAAGATATTTTATTCCCAATTGTATATTATCCTTTGGAACATAAAGATTGTAATTTTTATCAAACTTTTTATTAATCCACTCAGAAGTTTGTGGCATTACCTGCATTAAACCATAGGCACCAAGCGGAGAAACAGCATCTTTTATAAAACTACTCTCAACTTTTATAATGCTTAATATCAAGAGCTTATCAAAAATTGTTTCTGGAAAATATTCAGTATATTTATACGGAAAATTTTTAAATAACCAAAACAAAAAAAATAGACAAATTACTGAAACAAAAAACATAAATATTCTCAAATTAAACACCTCAAAAATATTTTAACATAAAAAAATACAATAAATATCCAGAAATTGAAATAAATGGTCCAAATGGTATTATTTTTTTCTTTCTAATCAATGAAAATAACAAACCCAAAACAGACGAAAGGAGTAAATGATAAATTGAAAATGGTAGACTTAGCAAAAATGAAAAAGGGACAATTAAGTAGATATCGCCTTCTCCTAATTCATCTTTATAAAATTTCTTCAAGAGTAAAAATATACTCAACATTAAAGTTAGAGAAACTATTCTTAAATACCAAAAATACTGATTTCTAATTAAATCCAAAATTGCTGAAATCCATAACAAAACCCAAGTAAAATCTGGTATCATCAAAATTTTCATATCAACATAAACCACTACAACAACTGAAAAAATCATTATATCTAAAATTAAACTTTCAAATCTTGTGAAAAATACACTATGTACTAAAAACATAATACCTGTAAAAAGCTCAACAAAGAAGTACCTGAAAGGTATTTTAACTCCACAATTCCTACACCTTCCACCCAATAAAATATAACTTAAAAGTGGTATATTATCATACCACTTAATTTCCACTTTGCAATAAGGGCAAAAAGAACGTGGAGGATCGTTAACCTTTAATCCCTCCACGCTTCTATATAATATTACATTTAAAAAGCTCCCGAATATCACTCCCAAAACAAAATTTACGAAATACCACACAATTGTTTCTCCTTATTTGTTAAATATTTATCAAAAATTTCCTTTTTACCAAACAAGTACCAAAAATCATTTTGTTTTAGCTCCTCATAAAATTTTCTGGCTTTTTCAGTTTTACCTAATTTTATATATGGAACTATCAATAAAGCTTTGAGATGTAATGATTCAATAGATTCATCTATCATTGGTTCAATAGCTTTTACAATTTCTTCGTACTTTCCATATTTCATTTTTATTTTAGCCCAAATTTCCATTCCATTTGGATCGCTTGGCTTGGAATTTAAAATTTCCTGCTCTACAATCTCTGCTTCCTTTTCTTTTCCAATCTCTCTGTATATTTGTGAAAGTTCATACATTGCAATTACATTATCATTATCAATTTCAATTAATCTATTTAAAATTTCAATTGCCTTCTCATAATTTTTGGATCTAGTATATGCATCTGCAATCATAAAATAAGTAAAAATATCATTTGGTGAATATTCTATCTCTTTCAACCAATAACCAATCGCCTTATCATATTCTCCTTTATTATAATACACTTCACCAAGAGTAGAATACGCCTGAACAAGCCAAGGATCAACTTCAATAGCTCTATTTAAAAACTTTATTCCCTCATCAAAATTCCCATGTTCAATTAATATAGTTCCCAAAAATTCGTATGCAGGAGCAAAATTTTTATCAATCTTAAGTGCAAATTCTAAAATATTTTTCGCATCACCAAGTAAATCCTTATCAGCATACTCTATTGCAAGTTCATATAATCCATCAACCGTACCATGCTCAAACTTATCAGGATGTATATTTCTTTTATTTAAAAATGCAATAATCTCTGACCAAATAATTGGACCATAAAATGCTTCACCTAAAATAGTGATATTTTTTTCAATAAATTCCAAATCTTCAATTTCATTTACAAATTCGGTAAAATCCTTCTTCATGTTATACCAATCTCCACCATAAAACAAATCTCTCAACATTATAAAGAAAGGAGTCTCATCTGTTAAAATTAATGTTTTATCTTTTACCATCATTTCTACCTTCATAATTATCACCTCCAAAAATCTTGTTACTTTCTATTTACATTATAACACAACATGTAAAATTCGAAAACTATATTTTAGAACTAAAAAAGTTACAAATTAGTCAAATAAGATGGTAATTGAAGATAATTACTAATAATCTCAGGAGGTGAAAAACATGAAAAAAAGTTTAGTTGTAGTATTCTTTGTCACTTTGTCAATTTTAACATTGGGATTTGTAAACCAAAATTACGAAAGTCCTATTACAAATGTTGTAGAAGCGGCAGCTCCAGCCGTCGTTAAAATTGAAGCAACGGTTTACTCAACTTCGTATATTGATCCATTTATAGAAGATTTCTTTAAAAGATGGTTTGGAGATATACCAAAACAATATCAACAAAAAGGTACAAGTTTAGGTTCAGGATTTATTTTTGATAAAGAAGGATACATTTTAACAAACTTTCATGTTGTAGACGGTGCTGAAGATATAAAGGTAACTCTATTGGATGGTACAGAGTTTAAAGCAGAATATATTGGTGGAGATAGAGAATTAGATATTGCCATACTTAAAATAACTCCAAAAAACAAAGAAATTCCAACTTTGGAATTTGGTAATTCCGATAAATTAAAAATTGGTGAATGGGCAATAGCAATTGGTAATCCTCTTGGATTCCAACACACTGTAACAGTAGGTGTTATTTCAGCAACAGGTAGGAAAATCCCCAAACCAGATAATAGCGGATACTACACAAATCTTATCCAAACTGATGCTGCGATTAACCCTGGAAATAGTGGAGGTCCATTATTAAATATTCACGGTCAAGTTATAGGAATTAATACCGCTATAATAGCCCCTTCTGAAGCAATGAATATTGGATTTGCAATACCGATTAATACTGCAAAAAGATTCATTGAAAGTATAATAAAAACTGGAAAGGCAGAAAAAGCATATTTAGGTGTATACATGCAGACTGTTACAAATGAACTTGCAAAGGCTCTTGGACTTAAAGTAAATAAAGGGGTATATATTTCACAAGTTATCGAAAATTCTCCAGCAGAAAAAGCAGGATTAAAAGAAGGAGATGTTATCACTGAAGTTGAAAATCTGTCTGTAACTACCGCTAGTGAACTTGCTTCAATTATCCATAATTATACACCAGGTTCAAAAATAAAGATAAAAATAAATAGAAAAGGAAAAGAAATTGAACTTGAAGTAGTCCTTGGAAAATCTGAAAATAAAAAAGAGACCATTGAAACGAAAGAATTCATAGGAATAACAGTTAAAGAAATTACAAATTCTGATAGAGAAGAATACCAAATACCAGAAAAAATTAAAGGAGTATTGGTTATAAACAGCAAAAACAATTTTATAAAAGAAGGAACAATAATATACAAAATTGCAATAAACGGAAAAGTTTATAATATTAAAAATTTAAACGATTGGAATGAAACAATTTCAAAGGTTAAAAAAGGTGACTATGTGGCTTTATTCTACTTTTATAAAGGTGCTACTGGTGTCTTTTCATTTGGTTACTGAAATCCTGGCTAAAAAGCCAGGATTTTTTTTTATCATCAAAAATCTTCGTAATTCTTTTTATTCCTTGACATTTCATAACAAAAAATGATAGAATTTAAATGTCAAATCTACTGGAAACGATTCCGAATGGAGGTTTTCAAAATGGGAGTTACTAAAAAGATAAAAGAAGATAAAAGGTTTAGAACTTCTAAAGGACTCATCAAAGAAAACTATTTAGATCACATCAATCTAACCCTTGGAAAAACACTTGAAAATGCAACATCATGGGACAAGTATAATGCACTTGCACTCTTGGTTAAAGACCAAGTAGTAGAAAAATGGTTGCAAACTCAAAAAAAATACTTTGAAAATCCTGATACCAAAAGAGTTTATTATTTCTCAATTGAATTCTTAATTGGTAGACTACTTTACAATAACCTATTAAACTTACAAATCTACGATGACGTAAAAAAAGCGATGCAAGATTTAAATCTAAAATTAGAAGAAATAGCCGAAATTGAGCCCGATGCAGGATTGGGAAATGGCGGACTTGGAAGACTTGCAGCGTGTTTTCTAGATTCTATTGCCACGCTTGGTATACCTGGATATGGTTACGGTATAAGGTACGAATATGGTATATTTAAACAAATAATCAAAGATGGTTTTCAAGTTGAACTACCAGATGATTGGCTCAAAAATGGGAATCCATGGGAAATCGAAAGAAAAGATAGAAGCGTAAAAATTAAATTCTTTGGAAAAACAGAGAGTTACAAAGACAAAGATGGAAATTTAAGATTTAGATGGGTAGATACATACGATATTTTAGCGGTTCCCTATGACACACCGATAATTGGATATGGAAATGAAGTTGCAAATACATTAAGACTTTGGTCTGCAAGGCCAATCAATGAATTTGATTTTGACAATTTTCAAAAAGGAAATTATATAAAATCCGTTGAATCTCAAGCAATTGCAAGTGCAATCTCCAAAGTGTTATATCCAAACGATGCTTTTTACGCAGGGAGAGAGCTAAGACTAAAACAAGAATACTTCTTTGTTTCAGCCTCCATACAAGATATTATAAGAAGATTTAAAAAACAATTTGGAAACAATTTTGATATATTCCCAGATAAAAACGTAATCCAGCTAAATGATACACATCCAGCACTTGCTATTCCAGAATTAATGAGAATTTTAGTTGATGAAGAAAAATTATCTTGGGAAAAAGCATGGAAAATTACCACTAAAACTTTTGCATATACAAATCATACAGTTATGCCAGAAGCTTTGGAAAAATGGGAAGTACATCTTTTGGAAAGGCTGCTTCCAAGACATCTTGAGATTTTATACGAAATAAATGCAAGGTTTTTAGATAACGCAAATAAAATATTTAGTGGAAACATTGATAAAATAAGGAATGTTTCTATTTTTGAAGAAGGACATGTAAAGCAAGTCAGAATGGCTAATTTATCAATAGTTGGCTCTTTTTCAATTAATGGTGTATCTAAATTACACACAGAAATACTTAAAAACAGTGTTTTTAAAGATTTTTACGAAATATGGCCAAAAAAATTCAATAATAAAACCAATGGAATTACTCAAAGAAGATGGTTATTGCAATGCAATCCAAATCTTTCAAATCTAATTAATGAAACACTTGGAGATAATTGGATTATAAACCTAGACTATCTAAAAAATCTTGAAGCCTATGCAAATGACAAAAACTTTTTAGATAAGTTCTTTGAAGTAAAACAACATAACAAAAAACAACTTTCAAACTATATAAAAAAGGAATTAGGTATAAATGTAGATCCTGAATCTATCTTTGATGTACAAGTAAAAAGGCTCCACGAATATAAAAGACAGCTTCTCAATGTGATGCATATTATATATCTTTACCAGACTTTAAAAGAAAATCCAAATATTGATATCTATCCTAGAACATTTATCTTTGGCGCAAAAGCTGCACCAGGATATAGAATGGCAAAGTTGATAATAAAACTGATAAACAGTGTAGCAGACATAGTAAATAATGACAAAGAAATAAACGATAAAATAAAAGTTGTATTTATACCAAATTATAACGTATCTCTTGCAGAAATAATAATACCAGCCGCAAATGTAAGTGAACAAATATCAACTGCTGGAAAAGAAGCATCAGGTACTGGGAATATGAAATTTGCATTAAACGGGGCATTGACCATTGGAACACTTGATGGTGCAAATATCGAGATAAAAGAATGCGTTGGTGATGAAAATATCTTTATATTCGGATTAACTGCAGAACAAGTCCAAAAACTAAAAGAAAGTAGGCTTTACAATCCATATGACATATACTTGAGAAATGAAAATATTAGAAAAATACTAGATGCTATAAACAATGGATTCTTCAACAAAGAGAATCCTGACTTGTTTAAAGATATATTTCAAGCGTTATTATTTGGTTTAAATGGCTCACAAGCAGATGAATATATGCTACTTGCAGATTTTGACAGTTATAAAACTAGACATAAAGAAATAGACATAACATATAGAGATAAATATCTTTGGAATAAAAAAGCATTACTAAACGTTGCAAGAGTCGGCATTTTCTCAAGTGATAGAACGATAATGGAATACGCAAAGGATATTTGGAATGTGAAATAATAAAAATAAAGGCTCCTTAAAAGGAGCCTTTATTTTATCCCAATTGGTTGAACTGGTCCAAAATTTTTCAATGGCCAAATTCTCAATATAGGTCTTCCAATAACAGCTTCTTTGGGAACGAATCCAAAATATCTACTATCTAAGCTTTCCCTAGAATTATCTCCCATAAAAAAGTAGAAACCGCTTGGTATTTTTACAAAGACTTGCCCATTTTTTTTCCATATATAATCTTCAAAATTTATATTCTTTGGTTTTAAATATTTATCCACATATTCATAATACGGGATACCGTATTTCACTGGTTCCATTCCGCCAACTATACTAAAAACTATATTGGCAAATTTTGAACCTTTTTTCAAAGCAAGTTCATAGAGAAATTTCCTATATTCTGTTTGATTATTTCTCAATCTACTAGCCTTATCTAAATAATTCCAAAGTTCCGGATATTCAAAAACACCTTCAGGTAAGTAATTAACATCCCTTAAATTTTCTGGAATCTCTCCATTAACAAATAGTTTCCATTTACCATCAACTAACTTTAACGTAATAACATCGCCTTCTTTTGCCACAAGCCTTTTTACATATTTTACATGTCCTTTAAATTCCTTTGGGGAAAACAAATCCATAAATTTATCAAACGCTCTAAGCATCTGTTGAGCTCTCTCATCGCGGAAAGGCGTCCAAAATACTGTTATTTCACCTATTTCAGGTTCTCTCGCTTGAAAAGTTATTTTTTCAATAAAAAGGCGGTCCCCAATGTTAATAGTTGGTATCATAGAACCTGTGGGGACCATCATAGTTTCAAAAACAAACAGCCTAATAATTGTAGCTGCAACTATAGCATAAACAAGCGTAATAACTGTATCCTTAAAGATTTTTGAAGGGCTTTTTTTCATTTAAATTACCTTCTCTCCTTAATTTTCACCTTTCCGCGGATGTTTCTCAAGTAATATAGTTTTGCCCTTCTAACTTTACCACGCCTGACAACCTCAATTTTTTGAATTATCGGTGCATACAGTGGAAAGATTCTTTCAACACCCACACCATTAGCACCAATTCTCCTAACTGTAAATGTTTTTCCAATACCAGAACCTCTTAAAGAAATTACAATTCCCTCAAAAGCTTGTGTTCTTTCTTTGTTGCCTTCTTTAAATTTAACATATACTTTTACAGTATCTCCAGGTCTAAATTCTGGCACCTCTTTAATTTGATTCTTTTCAATAATTCTAATAAGGTTATCCATACTCATATAAATCCCTCCTTTATACATTCTCTCCTATTAACCTATCAAGTATTATTGCAACAGCAGCCCGCACAGAAAGATGATTAAAATCGGATTTTCCTCTTACAGGCTCTAATGCATAATCACATTGCTCTAAAATCTCATCTGGCATACCCCAACCAGTACCAAATAAAATTAAAATAGGTTTATCACTTCTCAAAATCATTTCTTTTCCTTCATCAAATGTTATAGTATTTTCGCGCCATTTGGCAGATGTAAACATGATGATAGGTTTCTCTTTTTCAATATTTTCTATATCTTCAATAACATCCTCATAATAACTCATTAACTTAACTAATGATAAGGCCTCTGAACGATTGGGATTGTACTCTTTTCCAAATCCCTCTCGCCAATATGCCAAAACTTTCTTTACTATATCTTGTTGGGCAGGTAAGTTATTCACAAGATAGTACTTTTTAATATTGTAAGTCCTACAAGTCCTTGCAATGTCATGTATATCTAAATTTGTAACAGCTGTAGATATAATCTTACCATCTCTTCCTAAAATTGGATAATGAATTAAAGCGAGATAAATTTTATCTAACACCATCAATCAACTCCCTAAACAACTCCAGCAACGCAACTTTATCAAGCTTATCAAATTCTTTATTAAAGAACAAATCCGGTCTTTTCTCCATAGTCTTTTTTAACGCCATTTTACGTCTCCAAATTTCTATTTTATTGTGGTCTCCACTTAGTAGAACTTCTGGAACCTTTAAACCATTTATTTCTCTCGGTCTTGTGTAATGTGGATGATCAAGTATTCCCGTGTTAAAAGATTCTTGCTCAACCGAATCTTTATCTATGACTTCTGGAACAAATCTTGAAATTGCATCTGCAATGATCATAGCTGGTAGTTCCCCGCCAGTTAAAACATAATCACCTATTGAAATTTCTCTATCAACAAAACTCATTACTCTTTCGTCAATTCCCTCATACCTTCCACAAATTATAAGAACATTTTTTTCACAACTCAATTCTTTTACAATTTCGTTATTTAACGTTTCTCCCTGTGGCGAGGTTAAAATTGTATAAGGCTTTCCAAATTCTTTATTAAAATACTCAAAAAACCTAAAAAAAGGCTCGGGCTTCATAACCATTCCTGGGCCACCACCAAAAGGGTAATCATCAACAACCTTATGTTTATCATTTGTAAAGTCTCTAAGATTAAATATTTGGATATCTAAAATCTTATTCTCCACCGCTTTGGAGATTACTCCATATTTTTTTATTACACTTACCATCTCAGGAAAGATGGTTAAAATACTTATTTTCACCCTAACCACTCCGGAAGCCTGACAACTATCTTTCTATCTTTCTTGTCAATTAAAACAACATAGTCCTTAATAACAGGTATCATAAGTTCATTTTCGGTATCCTTATTTATTACAAGAACATCGTTACTACCCGTTTGTATAATCTCATCAACTTTTCCTATGTTCTTACCATTCTCATCAAAGACATTTAAACCTAAAATTTCGTAAAAATAATACTCATCATCTTTTAAAGATGGCAACATACTTTTTTCAATATAAAGTTTAGACCCCACAAATTTTTTAGCGTCATTCACAGAATCAATTCCCTTAATTTTCACAATGTAATAACCATTTGACAATACCATGTATGAGATTCTACCAAATAGAAACTTTTTTACCTTTTCGTTATATATAAAAACTTCATCTAAAGATTCAATAACTTCAGGTATATTAGTTAATGGTAACAACCTTAACTCTCCACCAAGCCCGTGCGTTTTCCCAAGTATTGCAACTGGGACTTTGTCTTTTAAAAGCTCATGGAGAGTCTTAATCATCTTACCACCTTCAAAATAAAATCATTTTCATCGGTTATTGAAGATAAAAGTATCTTAATTGACTTTATTGTTCTTCCATCCTTTCCAATAACTTGCCCAACATCTTCGGAATTTACCGATATTTCAAATATTCTTTTTCCATCCTCATTAAATTCCAAAACAACTACCTCTTCGGGATTTTTTACAATCCCCTTGAGTATGTACTCAAGGAGCTCTTTCATTGATTAGCCTCCTTCTTTTTTACATTTTTTATTTCATCAACTTTTTTAAAGACCCCTGCCTTTCTCAAAAGGTTTCTTGCCGTTTGGCTTGGTTGTGCACCTTTTAAAATCCAATCAACTGCCTTATCTACATCAACATTTAAAACATAAGGGTCCTTAATAGGATCATAATATCCCAAACTTTCAATGTATGCACCATCTCTTCTTTTTCTTTGATCAACTACCACAATTCTGTAAAATGGTTGTTTCTTTTTACCCATACGTGTTAACCTAATCCTTACCACACTAAACACCTCCATACAAATTTTTATAATTTAAAACCTCTTAAATTAAATGGTAACTTTCCTTTTTTAAACATTTTCATCATTTTTTTCATTTCCTCATAGTTTTTTATTAATTTATTAACTTCTTGTACACTAGTTCCACTACCTTTTGCAATCCTTTTCTTTCTGCTTGCATTAAGTATCTTGGGATTTCTTCTTTCCTCAGGAGTCATTGAATTTATTATCGCCTCTGTTATTTTTAATTCTTTTTCACCTTGATCTAAATCAACCTTCGGGGCACCTGGTAAAAGATCAATAATTTTTGAAAGAGAACCAAGTTTTTTTATTTCCTTCAACTGTTCTTGAAAATCTTCCAAGGTAAACTCCGCATTTATCATTTTCTTTCCTAAATTTTTCATTTTTTCTTTATCAAGTTCCTGCTCTGCCTTTTCAATTAACGTCAAAACATCCCCAAGCCCCAATATCCTACTTGCAATTCTTTCTGGATAAAACTCCTCAAGGTCCTCTATTTTTTCACCGGTTCCAATAAATTTCACAGGTTTTTGTGTAACATATCTAATTGATAAAATCACTCCGCCCCTTGCATCACCATCCATCTTTGTTACCACAAATCCCGTGACATCTAGCCTTTCATCAAAAGTTTTAGCAGAGTTTACCGCATCTTGCCCAGTCATTGCATCAACTACCATCAAAATTTCATCCGGGTTTAAAATATCTTTAATTTCCACCAATTCGGACATCATTTCTTCATCTATGTGCAATCTCCCAGCAGTATCAAATATTACTACATCATATCCACTATCTTTTACTTCTTTTAAAGCCCCTTTTACTATTTTAATTGGATTTTTTTTATCACCATAGTAGACAGGTACGTCTATCCTTTTACCCAAAGTTATCAATTGATCAATAGCCGCAGGTCTATAGGTATCTGCTGCGACTAAATATGGTTTTCTACCTCTTTTTTTAAGTAAATTTGCAATTTTAGCCGCACTCGTTGTCTTACCACTTCCTTGCAATCCAACCATCATAATATATGAAGGAGAATGAATCATTTGCAATTGCGATTTTTCCCCCATTAATCTAATTAATTCATCTTTCAAAATCTTAATAAACATTTGATCAGGAGTCAAAGATCTCAAGACTTCTTCTCCTAACGCTTTCTTCTTTACTTCATCTATAAATTCTTTTACCACTTTATAATTAACATCAGCTTCCAGCAAAGAAAGCTTTACTATTCTAATAGCTTCTTTAATATTTTTTTCCGTAATTTTTCCTTTTCCAGATAAACTTTTAAACGCCTTTGAAAGTTTTTCTTGTAGTCCCTCGAACAAATAAATCACCTTCCTTTTTCTTCCTAATTTAGTATATTATACTTTTTCCTTTTTTCAATTAAATTTTTGTACAACTTTGAAAACAAACACAAAATTATATGTAACAAATAAATTACACCAGTTCGATTGCTTAACTTAACACATCGAATAGTTTTAACATTTACGTAAAAATTTATGTTTTTGAATTAATCAACCTGATGTATAATAGAATTAACCCAAGGGGAGCTCCATATTCCGGGGCTGAGAGGAAGGTGGAAACCTTCGACCCTTTGAACCTGACCCAGATAATACTGGCGGAGGGATGGGAAATACCCTCCAAAAGGAGGGATTTTTTTTAGGAGGTGAAAAAATGAAAAAATATATTGTAAGCTTGTTTGTTCTAATTGGAGTACTTTATTTTTCTACCCAAACATTGGTAATTTACACATACGATAGTTTCGTCTCAGGGATTGGTTATGAGGTAATTCCAATTTTTGAAAAAATGTATGATTGCAAAGTCGATCTTAGATCTTTCGGAGATGCCGGAGCCGTATTAGCAAGGTTAATATTAGAAAAAGATAAGCAAAAAGCAGACGTAATAATAGGACTTGATCAGGCTTTACTACATAGGGCAAAAAAAGAAGGGTTACTTGAAAAATATTCACCGATAAATTATTCTTTATTAAAATATCCAGAATTAAAAGATGAATACGGTGTACCGTTTGATTTTGGTGCCATTGCAATAGTTTACAACAAAAACACTGTAAAAAATCCACCGAAAAGTTTTTCGGATTTATTAAAAAAAGAGTTCAAAAACAGAATAGTTGTGGAAGATCCACGCACTTCAAGCACAGGAATTAGTTTTTTGTTGTGGACAATCGCTGTCTATGGAGATAACTATTTAGATTTTTGGAAAAAATTTAAAGAAAACATACTAACAATAACACCTGGCTGGGATGAAGCGTTTGAGATGCTCGAAACTGGTGAAGCAGATATCATGGTAAGTTACGCCACAGATGGTGCATATAGTTATTACAACTATGGTAAAATTACATATGTACCAGTAATTATGAAAGAAGGAGCATTTGTACAAGTTGAATATGCTGCAATAGTAAAAGGTGCAAAAAACATGGAACTTGCAAAAAGATTTTTAGAGTTTGTATTAATGGACAATTTTCAAGAAAAAATTCCATTAAATCAATGGATGCTTCCTGTAACTAATGTCAGTATTCCAGACGCATTTAAATATGTGCCAAGAATGGAAAAAATTTTGAAAATAAATCCCAATTTATATGAAAAACAAGAGGAGATATTAAAAGAATGGTCAAAAGAAATTATTGGTGGGTAATTCCTTTGTTATATGTTATTGGGGGACTTTTTGTCCCCCTATTTTTTCTATTTTATAAATTTGGTGGAATAAACTTTTCCGCTATAAAAGATCACTCAAATGTTATCAAATTTACTATAACCCAAGCAATTGTTTCATCGATTTTTACATTGCTTCTTGGACTACCCGGTGCATACATTGTTGCCAGAACAAAAACACATCCATTTTTAAAATCTATTTTTAGAATATTGTCATCAATTCCTTTTATTTTACCTGGTGTTACCATGAGCATTGGATTTTTAATGGCTTTTGGAAGAAATGGACTCTTAACTAAGTTATTGGGAATACTAGGATTTGATAGGAAAATTTTGTATACATTCACCGCTGTAATTCTAGGACATGTCTTCTATAACTTTCCACTTTTCATAAGGATAGTTGGAGAAACATGGGAAAAGATAGATGCAAGTTTAGTTGAAGCAGCAAAAATAGATGGTGCGAAACAACATAGAATTTTTTGGAAAGTGGAACTTCCAATTTTAACTCCATCAATTTTAAAAGCATTTCTTTTAACTTATGTCTATACTTTTACAAGTTTTTCAGTTGTTTTAATACTTGGTGGAATAAAATATTCAACTATTGAAGTTTCCATATATATGTATACAAAAATACTCTTTGATTTTAAAAGTGCTCTTTCACTTTCATTTTTTCAAATCTTATTCATCTCTGTAGTTTCATATATGCTTTCATTTGAAAAGTTTGAATTTCTCAATGGAACTTCTTTAAAAGAAAAATTCCCAACTTGGGGATATTTTTATATAATTTTAACCATTGCAATCATATTCATCCCACTAACATATTCCGTTCTTTCAGGATTTATAAACTACGGTGGAGGATTTGGAATAGAAAATTTTAAAAGACTTTTATCATTAAATTTAAAAAGATACATTGGTACCACTTTTTCATCTATGTTTGTATATACAATCTCTTTTAGTATAATCTCTTCAATTATTTCAATAATTATCTCAATAATAAGCTCTTTTTATAAAATCCAAAAGCTTCAATATCTAATGTTTTTACCCGCATCAATTTCTCCAGTTACTCTTGCTTTCTCATATGTATCTCTAAATATTAGTCAATACATTTCAATTCTTGTAATATATTCGTTAATTTCGCTTCCAATAGTATATGGAATAATCTCAAGTGGTTGGAAAACAATTGATCCATACTCTATCGAAGCAGCTAAAATAGACGGTGCAAATACATTTAATTTAAACTTAAAAATAAGGTTTCCACAAATTAAATACCATCTACTAACAGCTTTTGTATACGCTTTCACATTATCAATAGGTGAAATGTCTGCAACTATAACATTAAGCAACCCACCAGTTTCAACCCTATCTATATCCATATATAGACTCTTAAGTTCCAGAAAAATTCCAGAAGCAAGAGCCTTAAACACAATTTATTCATTTATAGTTATTCTTTTATTCTCAACAATTGAATATTTAAGAAATAAAAAACTAAAGAATGTCTATATTAAATAACATCTTAGCAATAATTCCTATTATAAAAGACAAACCCATAACTCCAAAACTAATTAAAAACATTTCAGAAAAATAACCTTTAAAACTCTTATTTTGAACTATTGAAACAAAATATGAAAAGAACAAAATAATTACTAATGCAATAACCAGCAAGAAAATTAAAGCAAAAAATGGATTAGGTACCAATATATATGGCATAACCAATAAAAATACTGTAAAAATGTAAGCAATACCTGTATAAATAGCAGATTTTAATGGATTTTGTGAATTTGGATCAGACCTTTGTGATAAATATTCGGAAGCAGACATTGAAAATGATGCTGCAATACCAGTTATCACACCTGAAAGGGCAACCAATTTTGAATTTTGAAATGCAAAAGTTAATCCTGCGAGCGTTCCTGTTAATTCAACAAGAGCATCATTTAATCCCAAAACCATTGAACTAATATATTTTATCCTTTCTTCGTCGATAAGCTTTAGTAACTCTTTTTCATGTAAATCTTCATCTAATATTATTTTTTCAATTTCCGGTATTTCATCTTTTAACATCAAATAATTTTTTTGGGCTTTTTCTTCCGCCTTTTCCATAGCATTCAAAGAGAAAGTTAATCCCAAAATAAAGTAAACAAAGATATGCCAAATTATTTTCAAATAATTCGGATGAAGATCTTTTTTCGAATATTTTTTTAAAATGTTATAGTGTCTAAATTCATCTTCTGCAATTTTTCTAAGAACTTTACTATTTTTATTTTTAGAAATCTTTGACAAAAATTTATAGACATAAAATTCTGTAATTTCATTTCTTTGAAAACCATATAAAATTTTTCTCAACTTTTTTGTCAAAATATCCCTCCTTTTATTACAACTTTTTCAACTAATTTTTCGGCAATTATTTTCCTTGTTCCAGCACCATGTGCAATTAATTTAAATAATTTTTTTGAATCTAAAACTCTTACTCCAGCAAGGAATTTCACCGGTATTTTTTCCACAAGTGGTGTAGATGGTCCTACAATAATAACCCTTTTTGTATTTACATATTTTAAAATCCAATCTATTGTTCCATTAACAACTGTTGCACCAGTTATGATTACTACTGTACACTTAGGCAAAAGATCAACTATAGCCCAATCTGGAAGCACATCATCACTATTCCTATTCCTATCAAAAACTAAAACATCCCAAGCAACAGGTTTAAGATATTCAATTAATGGTTCTATTTTTCCAACAACTCCTACCGTGTCATCAAAAGATACATCTAAAAACTTAGTTATGTCTCCTTTCAGATATTTACTTTCATCATAATAAAAAACGGAATTTAATACCGCATATGCCACTGATCTTGTCAAAGGATCAGGGGAAAATGCCCCTATTTTCAAAATTTCTCTTACACCCATTCCAACATCTATTTTACTTACTGGATTACCCGTACTTGAAGTACATTTAAAAAACTCTTCACATTTTCCAAGTGTATCTTCTCTTAATGTGTAACTAACACCACATCTACCATCACTTAACAACGCAGCAGTTAAACCATATCCAATTATATAATCTTCCAAAAAAACAGAATTATCTACAAACTCAAATGCCTCATTAAACAACACTTCCGAAATTTTCATAAAATCCCTCCTATTTTTCGACTTTTCCCTTTAAATAATACCATAAATACATATCAAATTTCCCTGGACATTCTCCAAATTCATCTGCAAGAGCTTTAAAAACTTTTTCAATTTCAAGATATCTTCTTTTACTCCAATTTTTGGGTATAATATCAATATAACCATACTTATTTAACAACCTCAAAACATGTTTATCTAAAATTGCAACTTCACAAAAAGCTACATTTCTCAAAAAATGCGAAGATTCTTTCCATGAAATTCCTTTAACATTTTTTACCAAAAACTCCCTTGCTTCTTTAACGGGTAAACTCAACAAGTTTCTTAAATTTCCAACAATCCATCTATTTTCATATATATACCTTGCCCTTGCCCTTGGAAACCTATGCCCGACCTTCATTAAAGATATCTCTAATTCTTCTAGAGAAAATGTATAAAATCCCTCACCAATTTTCTCTTGCGCAATCATTCCACCTTTTGCAGACCAATTTGCAGTTAAAACACAAAAAGATAATTCAGAAAAAAGATCTATTTCACTACCATTTTTCCTAAGTTCTAAAAATTCATTCCATCTTTCATTTACCATTTCTTCGGCTTCACTTTTTATTTGTTTTATCTCTAAAATCACTATTTCACCTCTTTTTTCAATTAAAAACTTTTAAAAATTTAAAAAAATCATAATAAAATTATCTCCACAATATGATAAAATATAATCAAAAGGAATATAGGGGGGATTAAATGTACATTAAAATGTTCGGAAAATATGGTATTTATCTAAAAGATGAAAAAATACTTTTAAACAGCAAAAAAGCCGAATACATACTATACTATTTAATTTTAAACGTCAAAAGGAAAATATTTGTAAATGAAATCCTAGACTTATTTTTTGAAGGTTATGACAAAATATACTCGAGAAAAAACCTAAATACACTTTTATATATGATTAGAAAAGGATTAAACATAACCAAAGACGATCTCAAGATAGAAAAAAATATGATATTCCTTAATCCTAGAAAACTCAAATGTGATTATCTTGAATTCCAAAAACTTATGGAAAAAAAACCTTCTAATGATGTCCTACAAAAAATCACCCAGCTTTACTCCGGTGAACTTCTAAGTGGATTAGATTTTGATTGGATAATGCCTTTTAGAAAACTATGTGAAATGCAAATTTTATTAATGACTCAACAACTAAAATTACCTAATAATTTTGAAATAACAAATTTACCAACAAGAAATGAAATATCTATGGAACTTGCAATAAAACTAATTGCTCTAGATAAAAAAAGGCGAAATCCAATGTTTTATCCTATTTTGCTAAAAACAAAAGAAGATATAAATGAAAAAATAAGAAAAAGTGATTTTTATGTTAGATTATCTCAAAACAGCTACCTTGTATTATTTGAAACAGGAGATTCGAATATTGAAGCACTTAAAAACATATTAAAATTTAGATTCAATAACATAGAAATTGTAAAAGAAATTTAACCCCTCTAGATGGGGTTAAATTTTGTTAAATACACCTGTAAATAATTTTGAAAGTACATTTGCAAGGTACATATAGTTTTCATTTTCAAATGCAAATTCATTTTCAAAGTTGTATAAAGATATAAACCCGAATAATTCATTATTTTTATAAAAAGGAATGGATAACATCGATAATATTCTAGTTAAATGTGCGTACTTCATTAAAAATTCTACTTTTTTCATCCTTTCATTATCTACATTCAGATAATATTCCTCGGCAACATCATCTAATTTAACGATCATTGGTCTTTTTAATCTTTCAGAGTATACTTCATCTAAAGTAAAAAAAACATCTTTCATTATCTCATAATCAAAACCTGATGCACCTCTTATGCATAAAATATCACCATCTCTCGTGGAAAATAAAGCACCATCTATCTCCGGAAAATTTTCAACAAAAAGTTCAGTTAAATTACTATAGTTTTCTTTTCTATTAAATCCTTTTTCCAACCATTCACAAATAAATTTATCAAGTATCTTTCCTAAAATATTAAACATCTTTGCTTTTAAATCCTTACTAACTAAATCATTAATCTTTTTAAAACTAATTATATATTTATAGCTATCTTTTTCCACATCTACTTCAAAAATTTCATCTTCAAATTCAAAAAAGAATTTATCCATTCCATCCAACAAATTAAATCTATTTTGTTTAAGAAACAAACTAAATATTTCCTTCACTCTTTCCTCAGAAAAAATAGTTGAAACTATTTCAAAATCATCTGATTCATAGACTAATAAAATATCCGTTAGCTTTTTCAAAATTCCTTTAAAGATAATCCACACCTCCTTATTTCAAAAATATTATAGCATAATTATCCAAATTAAAAACTCCTCAAGCTCATACGCTTGAGGAGAAAAATACGCTTTATTTAACTGTTTGTTTTTTAAAAGTTTCACCACTAAATTTTAAAAACAACAAGAGGACTTTTTATTCATATTGTAGCAAGCATAACAGCCTTTATCGTATGTTTTCTATTTTCAGCTTCATCCCAAACTTTACTTTGAAGTCCTTCAATAACCTCAAAAGTTACTTCTTCTCCTTTTACAGCTGGCAAACAATGCATAAATATTGTTTCAGGTTTTCCAGTTTTTTTCATAATTTCTTTATTAACCTGATATGGCATAAGTAACTTTCTTCTTTCTTCTGCTTTTGACTCTTCACCCATTGATGCCCAAACGTCTGTGTATATTACATCAGCACCTATCACTGCTTCATCTACATTATCTGTAAATTCTATTTTTGCACCTGTTTCCTTTGCAATTTCCAAACATCTTTTAGTTAATTCTTCATTTGGTCTTAATTCTTTTGGAGAACAAATCACATAATGTAAACCCATTTTTGCCGAACCTATCATCAAAGAATTAGCCATATTATTTCTTCCATCACCCATAAATACCAACTTTACGCCTCTCAACTTTCCAAAATTCTCCTCTATTGTCATCAAATCGGCAAGAACTTGAGTTGGATGATACAAATCAGTTAATGCATTATATACAGGGACACCAGAATACTTTGCCAATATTTCAACTGTTTCTTGTTTAAATCCTCTAAACATTATTGCATCAACCATTCTCCCAAGAACTCTTGCAGTATCTTCAATAGATTCTTTAGCACCTAATTGAATATCCTGAGTAGATAAAAATAATGGATGTCCTCCTTCCTCACCAAAAGCAGTTTCAAAAGCAACTCTTGTTCTTGTAGATCTTTTTTCAAAAATCATTGCAAGTGTTTTTCCTCGAAACCTTTGATGGATAATTTGCGATCTACTATCCGCTTTACATGTTTTTGCTATTTCAATCAAATATTTGATTTCATCTGTAGAAAAATCAAGCAACGTTAACAGGGATTTACCTTTTAAATTAACTCCCATTTGTACATCCCTCCCACTAAAAGATAGCGGGGGAATCTCCCCGCTTTTTATTATAACAAACCTTTTTTCTCGAGAAATTCTTTCAAAATATCTTCAAGTGTTGGTTTTCCAATTTCTTGTAATTCATAAGTAACTCTTACAGCAGGTTTATTTAATTTCGTTACTCTTCTAAGATCAATAGGTGTACCTATAATTACGAGATCAGCATCTGCTCTATTTATTGTTTCTTCTAATTCCTTCATCTGTTTTTCACCATATCCCATTGCGGGAAGAATCATATCAAGGTGAGAATATTTCTTGTATGTATCAACTATAGAACCAACTGCATATGGTCTTGGATCAATTATTTCTGCTGCTCCAAACTTTTTCGCTGCTACGTATCCTGCACCATACCTCATTTCACCGTGTGTTAGGGTTGGTCCATCTTCTACTACAAGCACCCTTTTACCTTTAATTGCTTCTGGATTCTCAACAAAGATTGGAGATGCTGCATCAACAACAATCGCATTTGGATTCCACTTTTCAATATTTTCTCTTACTTTTTGAATACCTTCAATATCTGCTGTTTCTTCTTTATTAATCACTACAACATCCGCCATCAACAAATTAGACATACCTGGGTAGTATAAAACCTCGTGACCTGGTCTGTGAGGATCAACAACCGTAATCAACAAATCCGTTTTGTAGAATGAAAAGTCATTATTTCCTCCATCCCAAAGTATAATATCTGGATCTTCTGCTTCAGCTGCTTTTAAAATAGCTTCATAATCCACCCCTGCGTAAATTACACTCTTTCTATCAATATGTGGTTCGTATTCTTCTCTTTCTTCAATTGTACATTTGTGCTTGTCCAAGTCAGAGTAATCAGCAAATCTTTGCACCTTTTGAGCAACAAGGTCACCATATGGCATTGGATGCCTAATAGAAATAACTTTTTTACCAAATCCTCTTAAAATATCAAGGACACGCCTTGTTGTTTGACTCTTTCCACATCCTGTTCTAATTGCGCAAACTGAAATAACAGGCTTTGTTGACTCAACCATTGTATTTCTTGGCCCCATTAATTTAAAATCAGCTCCTGCCGAAAGAACGGTTTCTGCTTTTTCCATAACGTATTGATGTGGAAGGTCACTGTAAGCCAAGATCACCTCATCCACGTCATATTTCTTAATTAATTCTACCAACTTTTCTTCCGGCTCAATTGGAATACCATTCGGATAAAGTTCACCGGCAAGTTCTGCAGGATATACCCTTCCTTCGATATCTGGAATTTGCGTAGCAGTAAATGCCACTACCTCATAGTCTGGGTTATTTCTAAAATAAGTGTTAAAATTATGAAAATCACGACCCGCTGCTCCCATTATTATAACTTTTTTCTTTCCCATGAAAACACCTCCTTAAATTACGTTCTACCACTTAAAAGTATATCTAAAAACTTCTTATTTATCAACTAAATTCTTGTATAATTATAAAAACTTATCACATTAAATCTTTTTTTTGCTTTAGTATGCGTAAATATGCATAAAAATGAGGGGATATATCCCCTCATTTTATATTTTATACTTTAAAACTATATTCTTCAGTGTGTTAGTACCATCTCTAATATCCTCTACCTCATCTACTATTTCCTGAACATTAGCATTCACTTCTTGAAGTGATGCATTAATATCACCGATATTGTAATTTATCTCTTCAACACTCTTTGAATTATCAACCATTGCCGTTGAAATCTCATCTACGGCCGCAGTTTGTTCTTCAACAGATGCAGCTATATTCTGTAGCATTTCGTTTATCTTCTGTATTGCTTCTATTATCTCATCGAGTTTTTTATCAGCTACATCAGTTAATTTTGTTCCTTCATCTACCTGGATAGTTATTTCTTGTGAAACACTTTGTGCTTCTTTTGCAATGCCTGAAATCTCATCAACAACGACTTTTATTTTTTCTGATGCAACTTTACTTTCTTCGGCAAGCTTTCTAATTTCATCAGCTACTACGGCAAATCCTTTTCCTGCTTCGCCAGCACGTGCAGCTTCTATCGCCGCATTGAGTGCTAGTAAATTTGTCTGTTCTGCAATGGCATTAATTGTTTCAATAAATTGTGTTATATCCTCTGCTCCTTTATTAAAACTTTCAACCACTCTTTCTACATCTTTTGTAGAATCTGCTATCTTTTTAGTTGTTTGAATAACGGACTTTAATATATCTGCTGCATCTTTTGCAAGATCTGTACTTTGTTCTGCAAACATTGCGGAATCTTGCGCACTATCTGCTATATGCTTGGTAGCAGCACTAATTTCCTCTGCACCAGCTGTCGTTTCCTGTATTGATGCGGAAATCGTTTGAATTCTTGCAGAAATGTTATCCATACGTTTTACAATATTATCAGATTGACTTGCCAGTGATACAGTAGAATCAGAAATTTTATCAATGTTTTCCACTATATCAATTGTTTTTCTTTGGATTTTCTTTAAATTATCCCTAAGATAATCAACAAACTTTTTAAATGATTTTAAAAGAACTCCCATTTCATCTTTCGTTTTAGCTTCATTAATATCAACTGTTAAGTCATTCTGCGTAAGTGAGTTAGTCACTGTAACTAACAATGTAATATTTTTGAAAATTTTAGAAGAAACTATTAAAACAAAGAACACAGAAATTACCGTAATAATTATTGGTAAAAAGACAAGTAAAACATTTATCATAGAATCTGTATAATTTATTGCCTCGTTTAAGTTATCTTTCTTTTTTTCAAGATTAAAAAGTATATCTTTTTTTACATTTTCGGTAAATTTCACCACATCAGAAATAAGGTATTTATTGCCATCTTTTATACCTTTCAATTTCTTTGAAAGTACGTCAATATTTTTCTTCAACATTGGTATATCATTAGAAACTTTTTGTAATTCAACAAAAAGTTTGTTTAATTCCTCGAAATTTTTTGCACCATATTGGTACGCTTTAACACTTGCTTGAAAATCAGAGAGTTTTTCAAGTGCGTAAGTAGCTTTTTCATATTCTTGAACTTTTTGTAAAACATCTTTGTTACTACTACTGACCATACTTGCAGTAAACATTCCAATCACAAATAATACTAGAAGAGGTAAAAAGACTAATAATAATATCTTTGTTTTAAGATTCATATACCCCACCTCCTCTTTAAATAATTTCATTTTATTAATTTCCTTTTACGATTATATCACTTCTTGTTGTTTTTTAAATCGCAAATGGATAATATGATTCATTATCTAATCACTAGAACGTATTCTCATTTTTATTTTTTAATTTTTTTAGATACCTTTCATTATCATATTCCACAAACTTCACTTCTTTTTGTAATTTTTTTAACACTTCATCTATTGTTTCTTTAAAATATTCTGCTATTTCTTTTGCTTGATCATATCTTAATGGATGTTTTTCCGTTATATCTAAAATTGCTTCACATGCATTAGTATACTTATTAACATCAAACTTACCTTCTTCCCTAAAATTAATGGGTATAGCATTTGGGAGTTTTTCCTGAGCATACATCAAACTTCTTTTATCTGGTATAGTCACCCACTTTTCTGTCGGCGGTCTAATGGGAACATTTATATAAACCCTTTCAGGTATAGGAAAAATAGAATTTATTATTTTCGAAATTTTATCAATATCTTCTCTGGAATCATTAATATCTTTCATCAACATGACTTCAACCCAGATTTTTCCATTAAAATTTCTTGCAAAAAGTTTTAAGCCATCTATTATTTCTTCGTATCTAATTTTCATGACTGGTCTATTGATTAACCTAAACTTTCTTTCATCAGGAGCATCTATACTAGGAAGAACCAAATCGGCATATAGCAAATCATTACGTACTTCATTTAAATACAACAACGACCCGTTTGTAATAACTGCAACCTTAAAATTTGTTTTTTCTTTTATCCATCTGATTATCCTTCCAATTCCCGAATGCAAAGTTGGTTCACCATCACCTACAAAAGTTATATAATCTATATTTAAAGTAGTATTTTTGATAGCATATTCCAATTCATTTATTATTTTTTCTGTAGGATAATATTCCTTTCTTTCGTTTGTAAAATAATTTGTTTTTCCCAATTGACAATAAACACACGAGTAATTGCACGTTTTCAAAGGAACTAAATTAACTCCTAATGAGTTTCCCAATCTCCTTGATGGAACAGGTCCAAACACATTAGCCACTTTTTCGCCTCCTTTTCTATTGAATACTATAACTCTATTCACAAAAGTTTTGTAAAAATTTTTTCAACAACTTTGAAAGTTTAACTATGATATAATTTTAACGATACAATTCATGAAAGTTGGTGATAGATGATGTATGACTGTGCTATATTGTATGGTACCCATTTTACATCCTCTGATGTAAAAAGCATCATTAAATACAAAGAACTAGGCTTTGCAAAAAAATTTATCGTTTTTGTTTCCAAAAAACCAATAGGATATCCCAATGAATTTTCAAAAAAAGTGGATTACCTTGAAATAATAGTAACACCAAAATTTGTAAACGATGCAAAGAGAATCTTCAAAACCACAAAAAACTCTTATATTGCACCTTTGGATGAATTTGGTTTTAGAGGGATGGAGCGTGATCCCTGTTGAGCATTACAAACGCTCTAATTAACTTACTTTCCAGGTTATCACTTCTTATTGTCATAATGTACATGATACTTACATTATACAATACTAGAAGCTTATTTATAAAACTCATAAAATCGCATAATGCAATACTTTTAGGAATTCTTGGTGCTATTTTTGGAATAATTGGAACTTATTTAGGAATATGGTACAAAGGGGCAATAATAAACTACAGGGATGTTGGTGTGATATTTACTTCTTTAATTGGTGGATTTCCATCTGCTTTTATTGCTGGAGGTATAGCTTCTGCACATCGACTTTTTCTAGGTGGAATCTCAGCAATCCCTTGCGCTATTGGAACATTTCTTTCTGGAATTATTGCCGCATCTATCCACTATTTAACACACGGTAATCCTTCTATAATTACAATTTTTTTTACAGCGTCTTTTGCAGAAACAGTTCATCTTGCAATTGCTCGTTATATGATATTTCCAGAAAGTTTAGCAATAGATATAACTCACAAAATCTTTATTCCCATGGTTGTTGTAAATACATTTGGTGTTACACTACTTGCTACTATGTTTAAAAATTTCGAATGGCAAATGCAACTTGTGTCAAAAATCACTACAAACTGGTTTATATCCATTTTTGAAGAGCTAATTGGAACTATCAATACAAAAAATAGCGAACAAAATATCTCAAAAATATGCCAAATAATAGCACAAAATTCACCTGTAGACGGCGTATTTGTAACCTCGCAAAATTCCATTATCTCGAAATATCCAGAAGATCTAAATCTTGAAATAGATTACAAAAAATCCATAAAAAGCAAAAAGATTTTGAAATTCTTTAAAAATGGAACATGGTATATAGTTTTCCCTATTACAATTGGAGATGATACAGCTGGAACATTAATCTTTTCCTCCAAGGACAAGATGAAAGAAGTTCATATATTCTTTGGAAAAAAAATAGTTCACATACTATCACTTGTTTTTTCAATTCAAAAAGCCGTAATTGAAGCAAAACTTGCAAAAGAAGCACAACTTCGTGAATTCACTTCTAAACTTAGCCCACATTTCCTCTTTAACACACTAAGTACAGTAAGATATTTTTCAAATGTAGAGCCAAAAAAGTCCGTAGAATGTATAGACAAACTTTCTGAATTACTACGTTATATTTATGAGAGGAAAGATAAATTAACAACTTTAGAATCCGAAATAAATGCAATAGAAAATTATCTTGGAATAATGAAAATGAGATATCCTGAAATTTTAGAATACAAAATAAACTGCCCCAAAATAGATGTAAAAATTCCTCCTTTTATTTTTCAACCTGTAATTGAAAATGCAATTAAGTATGGAAGGAAAAATAATAAAATAAAAATTGAAATATCATGCCATATCAACGAAGATCGACTAAGGATTGAAATTCGCGATCACGGGCCAGGTATAGATAAAATTACAATGGGAACAGGTCTCAAACTTGTTAGCGAACGTTTAAAGCTGATCTACAACAACCAGGCTTCTCTTTTATTTGAGAATTCCAATGGACTAAAAGTAATATTTGATCTACCTGCGAGGTGAAAATATGATAAAAGTATCAATAGTTGAAGATGAATTTGCATCACGTGAACACCTAAAGAAACTTATACTGTCAATTAATGAATTCGAACTTATAGGAGAATACCAATCAATTGACGAAATTAAAAACTTAAACAACTTGGATATTTTATTCTTAGATATAAACTTAAATGGAAAAAATGGATTGGAATTTGCGCGTTTTTTAAAAGATATAAAAGTTGTTTTTGTTACTGCATATCCAGAATATGGTGCAGAGGCATTTGAAATTAACGCAATTGATTATCTTGTAAAGCCTGTTACTGAAACACGCTTTAAACAGTGTGTTGATAAGATTCTAGAGTTATTTAGACCACATTTTGAAAAACTTCCCGTTATAGATCAAGACGGCATCTTACTTTTAGATATAGAAAAAATTCTATATATTGAATCTTTCGGCAAAACAGCAACTGCAATAACTTTAGAAAAAGAATATAAAATTCACAAACTAAACATTGGAACCTTGGAAAAAAAGCTCCCAGATAGTTTTTTACGCGTTCACAAATCTTTTATCGTAAACATGAATAAATTAAAAAAAATAACCAAAGAAAGAAAAAACTTACTTTTAAAACTTGGTGACTCTTGTGAAATTACTATACCAGTTAGTAAAAAATATTCTAAACTTGTCAAGCGATATTTGCACCTCTTATAATTCATATTTAACTTTTCATTCCAAATTTTGCTCTAGTTGTTCCTTCATATTATTAATCCACGTTACAATGGATATACCAAAACTTTATAATGGAGGTGGTTAAACCATGAACTCCGTATTTCTCGTTTTAATAGCTTTCTTTGGATATATAGTTGCATACCAAACCTATGGTAAATGGATTGCAAAAAAACTCATGGGCTTAAACGACAAAAACCCTGTCCCATCAAAGGAATTTTATGATGGCGTAGATTATGTACCAACCAAAAAGCACATACTTCTTGGCCATCATTTCACAACAATTGCTGGAACAGGTCCAATTGTTGGACCGGCTATAGGAGTTATCTGGGGATGGGTTCCTGCATTTTTATGGGTTCTACTTGGTCCAATTTTTATGGGTGCAGTTCACGACTTTATGGCACTTGCTATAAGTGCTAGAAACAAAGGTAGCACTCTAGGTGAATTAACAAGAGGAGTTATCTCTAATAGAGTAGGAATAATATTTCTACTTCTTATCCAATTTTTGCTTTGGATTGTAATAGCGATTTTTGGTTTAATTATGGGAATACTATTTAACATGTATCCTGCAAGTGTCTTTCCAGTTTGGATGGAAATACCTATTGCTATTTGGCTTGGATATATGGTGTATAAAAAGAATAAAAACGATACCATATACTCGATAATAGCAGTATTTTTGATGTACGTTACTATCTTTATTGGACTTTATTTCCCAATAAAAGTTCCAGCACTTGGTGGTTCTCCAATAATAACGTGGATCATCATACTGTACATCTACGTATTCTTTGCGTCAACTTTACCAGTACATAGGTTACTTCAACCTCGTGATTACATAAACTCACATGAACTTTTAATAGCAATGGCATTACTTCTTTTAGGTGTATTTATTGGTCACCCAAAGGTAGTTGCCCCGGCATTTCATCATGTCAATGATGCTCCATCTATTTTTCCAGCTTTATTTATAACAATTGCTTGTGGTGCAATTAGTGGGTTCCACAGTCTTGCAGCTTCTGGAACAACAGTAAAACAACTTGAAAAGGAAACAGATGCGTTGCCAGTAGGTTTTGGTGGAATGTTACTTGAGGGTGCTCTTGCAACTTTAATAATTGTTGCAGTAACAGCGGGGATTGGCATGAACGGTGGAGGCACAGCAGCATTCACACAACATTACGCTTCATGGGCCACCGCTAGTGGATTAGCGGCAAAACTAAAAGCAGTTATAGATGGTTCTGCAAATTTAATGAATTCATTTGGAGTTCCTCTAGAACTTGCACGTTCAATAATGGCTGTCTTTATCGTTTCATTTGCAGGCACAACACTTGATTCTGCAACACGTATACAAAGATTTGGACTTCAAGAGCTTTTAAGAACAAAAAATGGAAAAGTAATAAAACCATTCAACAACAGATATATTGCAACATTCATCGTCATACTATTAGCCTTTGGACTATGTATGGTAAGTCCTGGTGGAAAAGGTGCATTAATACTTTGGCCAGTTTTTGGAGCACTTAACCAGCTTCTAGCAGGACTTGCACTCTTGGTTGCCACTGTATATCTTGCCAAAAAAAGAAAACCCATATGGGTTACTGCTATTCCTATGATAATAATGCTAATCGTTACATTAACTGCATCATATCAAAATCTTGGAAAATTTATTTCTCAACACAACTGGTTACTTGTTTTTGTTTCATCAATAACTTTGTTTATAGCCATATGGATGATCATCGAAGGAATCATTGCTATGTTTAAATACTCAAGGGAAATTGAAATAGAAGAAACAATAGAATAAGAAATATTCATCAATTTTGGATTTATTAGCAGGTTAAACAAAAAGAAAATTCACTTAACTAAAAAAACATGGCTCCAATATTATGCTGGAGCCATGTTTTATTTGAGCTTTTCTTAATTTTTTTGACGCTAATAACATATTATTTTTTAATTTTTCTTTACCTTATACCAATCTAGTTTTTTCTTAAACTTTTTTAATTGTAAAAAAGAAACTAGTACAATTCCCGCATCAACAAATACCATCAAAATAATTCCCGCAATCGTTTTTATTATATTTGATTTTAACTTGTAAAAAATTTTCAATTCAATCCCTAGTATTGATAAAACAGACAAAAACTCTACTAAAAAAAGTATATTAAAATGTGAAAAAAATGGTAATATTACAATTGACCATATCCCTCCTATTTCTATTCCAAAAGAAACAAGAACTCTTTTAGCCCCATTTTCCACGGCTTCTGCCATTCCTTTACCATACCATCTAAATCTTTGTTTTACGAAATCCTTCATACCTACTGTTGCATATTCTAAAAGTACTGGGCCATAAAAATATTTAAATTTAAATCTTCCTTGATCAACTGCGCTATTTATCATTGCCCCATCATCAACACCTTGATAATTCAAATGATTCTTTATATATTCGAAAACCTTTTTTCTAATAAACATTCCTCTTCCAGTGAAGGAGGAAAAAATATTAGTATACCTTAAAAAACTTAAAAGAAGTATCTCTATAGTATGCATTAAAGCTGGAAAAGAATCTTTCTCGTTATACGCTCCAAGTGTACTTTCAGTTACATCAACGTCTTTCATCCTTTTTACATAATATTCTATATAATTCTCTGGAATAATATTATCCGCATCCATAACAAAATAAATATCTGCGTCAAATTCTTCTGTTACTTTTAAAATATTTTTCAATTTTCCTTGACCTTTTTCATTTCTTTTAACATGAATTCTATCAGGGTATATTTTTTGATACTCACACATTATTTTATAGGTACTATCAGTTGATCCATCATCAACAAGAACAATTTCAATGTTTTTATAACTTTGAGAGAGAAGACTTTTTATAGATCTCCTAATTGTTTCTACTTCATCCTTTGCAGAAACAATTGCGCATAATTTTTCCTCTTGATTATTTTCTGCAACATTCTTCGACTTATTTATATTTAACAAAATTTTCAAAAGAAAAAAAACAACCACTCCTAAAAAAAGAAAGATATTTGTAAAAAATGAATACCCTAAAAAAGAAATTGCTACAATTGAAAGTACTATACCAAATATAATATAAATCATATGAATTTTTCACCTACTCTTCAACATGTTTGTTATTTATCCAAAGCATAAAAGTTCCCAACACCAGCTGTAAATAATAAGCTATAAATCTCCAACCAGTTATTGCAATAAGTGATATTTCAGAATTACCAACAATACTTGAAAGCACATATTGATAAGTTGCTTCTATCCCACCAGATGAACCCGGAGTAGGAATAAAATACGCTATTGCATTTACTGCATTAATTGATCCAAACAAAAACCAAAAATTTATTTTCAAAGATGATATACCCTTAAGAATATAAAATAAAGAAAAAAGCTGAAGCATAACTATAAAGAACCAACCTAATATATCTACAATCATTATGTAAGTGTTTTCTTTCCACATATACTCAAGACTACTCTTGAAATTTGAAACCCAATTTTCAAATCTAGTAACCCAATTTGTTTTTCTTAATATCTTTGACATTCCTCTAACTATCGGTATCATAACTTCAGGGACAACCATTGACAAAATAAGTATAAATGAAGAAATTAAACTTATAGCAATTCCTAATAAGACTAATTTTCCCTTATCCATAATCCATCCCATACTTGTGTTAAGCATTATTATTGCAATAATCGCTCCACCTAAAGAGTTTTGCAAAACCCTTGCAACCATAATCCCTGTTGCATAACTTGAATCAACGCCTTTTTTTACTAAATGATAAATCTGAAAGGGTTGGCCTCCCATGGCAAAAGGCGTAAGATAAGAAAAGAAATACCCCAATATATTGTTATACAACAACGAAAAATAACTTACCTTGTACCCTCTATGCCATAAAAGATACATCATACGAAATGCCTCTAAAAAATACGAAGAAAAAAATATTAAAAAAGCCACTAAATAAATTTTTATTGGTACAGAAAAAATTAGGGAAACTATATTAATATTCCCTTTGTGTAAGAAACTCATAATTGAAACTACAGTAAGTCCAGAAATAACCGCAAATATAATTGATAAAAATATTCTTTTATTCTTCATCTTTTTTAATTATATCAAAATTTTAATCTATATCAAGAAACAAAAAGGTATATTTCAAGAATAAAAAGGAAGATTATTAAATCTCCCATGATATAAACATAAAGAAAACATTAATCCTAACCATCACTAAAAATAATTACTTTACGCACTACATCAATCATATATATCAATGTTTTAGTATACAAAATTCTTCAAAAACCTAAATCATCTAAAATTTCACCCAAAGTTGCCCCGTCTATATTACTTAAATCTTCGCCTAAAATATCTTCAGCAGTTTCTCTCCAAAAATCCCAACAATCATCCTCTTCATAATCGTATTCATCTTCGTCATCTTCTCCAATATGATCTTCCCAGTAAAAATACCAACCACACCGATAACATATTTTCTCTGAATCATCCAGATACTCTCCACATCTTGGGCATTTTTTCTTATAAAATTTCCAACCACATTTACAACTTTTTCTATTATCTCTAACTTCCTCACCACACCTTGGACATTCTTTCCAGCCAAATATCATAACTTTCACCTCGCTCTTATTGTTTTAGATTACTATAAAACATTATCACTTAGAGAAAGTTATATCTAACTCTACTTCTATGTTTAAACTTAAAAATATCATAACATATTTTTCATATTACTTCAAGAATTCAAACTTTAGCTGTTACCTTAAAAATTAAGGCGCATATTAAATATTCATGTTTAATATTTTTGTCGTATAATATAAAATAAGTATATAATAAAATGGAGGGATTTAATGTTCTTCAACACTAACTTTGAAGATAAAAAATATGCTATAGAAACATTAGAAGATTTTATAAACAATCCATTAGATTTTCTCATTATCTCTGGAAGTGCATGTACTGGTAAAAATTTTCTTATATCTAAATATGCACAGTACTTAAATAAAAAAAGTATCAATTTTGTTCTTCTTGCACCTACCGGAAGAGCGGCAAAAATACTCTCAGAAAAATCTGGCTTTGAAGCTAAGACAATACATAGTGAAATTTACAGTTTTACCAATATGGAAGTTAAAGAAAAAAATGATGAATCGAAAATATATTTTTCTTTAAATATTAATAAAAATGATAAAACAATTTATATTGTTGATGAAAGCTCAATGATTTCCGATGTAAACAACAACGATTTTTTAGTATTTGGAAGTGGAAAATTATTAACAGATCTTATTACCCACATAAAATATGGGAAACATAACAAAATAATATTTGTAGGAGATAACTACCAACTTCCTCCTGTCAATTCTTCATTTTCACCTGCACTTGATGAATTTTATCTAAAAGAAAAATTTCATCTTGATGGTAAAAAAATTACATTAGATAAAGTAGTAAGACAAAAATCAGATAGTTTTATTCTAAAAAATGCGCTTCTAATAAAAAAACATATTCAAAATAATAAATTTTTTGATTTAAACTTATCACTTTCAAATGATTTCGTAGAAACTCCAAATTTAATTTCACAATACGATGTTAATAATACAAATAACAATATAATCATATGTTCAACAAATAAAAAAGCACTTGAATATAACAAAAAAATTAGAAAAATGAAGAATCTAAAACAAACATTCAAAATAGGAGATATATTACTAAATACGCGAAATGTTCATTTTCAAAACCAAACTATCTTAAACGGAGAATTCTTTGAGGTTTTAGATATTATCTCAAACGAAAAGCAAAGTATTTATTTACGTGGTAAAAAACCAATAGATTTAATATTTTATGATTTAAAACTCAAAAATATACTAACTAATAATGTACTAAAATTCAAAGTCCTTGCAAATAGTCTTTACACAAAAAGTACCAGTGAAAGAGATTTACAAATAGCATTAATCGTATTAACTAAAAATATGGTTGGAAATATTAAAAATAATGAATTACATAAACACCTTGAAAACAACCCTTACTTTAACGCACTATATGTGAAATATGGCTATGCTATTCCCCCCCACAAAGCACAGGGAGGAGAATGGGAAAATGTTTATGTTGATACCGAATTTTACAATTCCTTGAAATCCAAAGAATATTTTAAATGGCTATACACATCAATTACACGTGCAAAAAAGAAAGTATATATAACACCGTTACAAATCAACTCTATAGAAAATAATAATATTAAAATCTCTGATAAGTATGTTATAAAAAACAAAATAAAAATTCCAGTTGAAAATGAAAAATTAAATAAAGAATGTTCTAAAGTTATACATAACAAATTAATAAAAAACATAACTTCTTACAATTTTAAAATAATTTCCATAAAACATTTTGATTACCAAGAAGTATATTATCTACAAAAAGATAATAAATATCTTAAAATACAAGTATTTTATAACAAAAAATGTGATGTTACGAGAATAATTTTGTCAGAAGCAACTTCGGAAAAAATTGCCAAAGATTTTCTTAATATTTTCAATGCTAAAAACAAAAATTATAACAACACAATCAATAATAATCAAAATTATGATTGTATAAAAGCTTTTGTTGATGGTAGTTATGATGATAATTTAAAAAAATTTGGTTCAGGACTAGTAATTGTCAAAAAAGATAGAATTGAAAAATACTGTAAAAATTATTCCATAACAAAATTCATTGAAAGTAGAAATGTATCAGGTGAAATATTTGCAACGTTACTTGCTTTTGAATATGCAAAACAAGAAAATTTAAAATGTATTGAAATAAATTACGATTATGAAGGAATTGAAAAATGGGCTCTTGGATATTGGAAAACAAAAAAGGAAATATCTAAATTTTACAAAGAAAAGTATGATTATTACTCAAAATTTGTAAATATAAAATTCAAAAAAATTCAAGCACATTCAGGAAATAAATACAATGATTTAGCAGATAAGCTTGCCAAACAAGCTATTTACAACAATTGCAAATCCATAAAATATGAAATAAAAATTTAACTTAAAACTAACAAAAATTACAATCTATAACAAAAATAAAATTTACACAATCTGATCTTTTGGTATATAATATTCTTCGGAGTTTTTTTAAAAATCTTGATGGAAAAGAGGAATAAAAAATGCCTTTAAAACACATATTAGTTATTATCATTGTTTTAACTTCCTATTTATACATAATTTTCGGAAAGAAAAATAAACCTGCTGTTGTATTTAGTCTAGCGCTGTTAATTTCAGCTTTAAGACTGGTAAATGGACTCAATTCGGAGAATTTTAGTCACATTGTTGACGTGGATACTCTGGGTTTATTAACAGGAATGATGATGATTGTTGCCTTTCTTAATAAATCTGGATTTTTCGAGTATTTTTCTATAAAAATAATCAAATTTGGCGGAAAAAAATTCTTTTTAACCATGACTTTACTAATGATTATTGTTGCATTAACATCTGCATTCTTAGACAATGTTGTCACTATTCTTGTAATGGCCCCTATGATTTTTTTAATTTCTGATATGTTAGAACTTAATCCTATCCCATTAATTATGCTTACTATTCTAATGGATAACATAGGTGGTTCTGCCACACTAATAGGAAGTCCTCTAAATCTTGTAATAGGATCAATTAGCGGTTATTCGTTTAATGATTTTATTAAAGTAATGGGACCTGTTTCAATTTTAGCTTTTATAGGTGTTTTATTATACTTCAAAAAACACCTAAAAGTTGATGAAAAATCTCTAAAAAATATTGAAAAATTAAACCAAATGGATGAAAAAAAGGCTATCACAAACCCAAAAATGATGTGGTTTTCATTAATAGACTTTATAATAGTAATTATTTTATTCATTCTACATTCAACTTTAAATTTAGAATTATCTGTAATTGCACTCATAGGTGGTTCAATATTAATAATTAAATTTTCAAATGGATATGAAGATGTCGGAAAAGATATTGATTGGGATATGTTATTTTTCTTTGCAGGACTTTATATGACTTCCTATGCTCTAGAAGAGATAGGTTTTACTCAACAAATTGCTAATCTATTTTTACCATTTAAAAGTAATAACCTGATAATATTAGGAATATTTTACATCTTATCGATAATTACAATTCCAATATTAAATAACGTACCATCTGCTCTAATATTAGCACCTGTAATAAAAATATTAGTATCACACGGTGTTAACCCTATACTGTGGTGGACATTTGCCATAGCTTCAAACTTTGCAACAAGTTTAACACCACTTGGCGCAGTTCAAAATTTAGTTGCCGTAAATTACTTGGAAAAAAATTTAGGAAGAAAATTTGGATTTTTTGAATACATGAGATGGAAAATAGTACCTGTTTTTCTTACATTAATTATAGGAATAGTTTATATATTCTTCTTAACCTTAATTCATTGATGTAATGAGTAAAACCACTGAAATGTTTTTGTAATTAAATTCAAAAAATAATTAGCTTATTTTCCTTATCAATAATGAAAGAAGTTCTTTAAAAGAAAGAGCGATTTTTATATTTATACTACCCACTATTATCCTTATATCTTTTCAAGTAACCCAAACCCCTGTGAATTTTTTGCACCAATTCCTGCTTCATATGCTATCTTAATCAACTCTTCATCACCAAATAAATCAAAAGCTGTCATCCAACCCACAATTTTAAAACCTTTATAATAAACAACAATTCTTTTGGGATTTTTTCCAACATGCTTGATATTGATAATTCCTTTTGGTTCTTTTTTATAAATAGAATAATATTTTTTATAGATATTTTGTTCAACTATTTTCTCAAATTTTGGATCATCTGGATAATAATACAAGGTTTTTTTCTTTCCATTTTCGTCTAAATAAGTCGAATAAACTGTAACCGGAGATTTTGTAATGGTCTTTAAACTGTTTTCAGATTTAAAATAATCAACTTCAATACTTTTTGGAGATACAAAATTTCCTCCTAAATAAATATTTTCAAAGCTTAAAAACCTTTCTGCAAGATATCGACAAAACATATCATCATAAGATGAAACAATAAAATTTGCACTGTCAAAAAATGTAATCTTTCCCTTTTCTTTGTCGATACTAAACTTTCCATATATTCTTGAAAAAGTATAAAGTTTGAATTTTCTCTTTTCATAAATATATCCTTGATCATGAATAAAACTCTTAAAATCATCATTGGAAATCAAATTCAAAATAGTAGATTGTAAAATATGGTTATAATCTATTGGAAGAACTAACTTTTCAAATTCAAAGCTCACTTTTAATCTCATTATTTATCACTCCAAATTTTTTATCTTCAACCAAAAATCCCCTATATCCCCCTGTACCATAAAGTCCTAATACATTTGCCAAATTAATTAATTTTTTTGAACCAAAGAACAAAGCTTTTTTATAATTTTTTCCATTCTTAATTATTACAACCAAAGAATTATCATCAGGATTTTTACCATACAACTCTCTATATTTTTCAATCAACTTTTCTCTTATAAAATCACTATAATCTTCTACTAAATCTAAATCTAAATTGCTGTTCAATACATAAAACTCTCTATTAAAATTTAATCTATTTATATAAATTTTATGTGGTTTTAACCCGTATATTTTATTATTTAAAATATCCGCTATCCTTTTGTTAAAAAATGTCTTAATTATAAAAAACGCTCTTGATTTTATATAAAAGCCATTTTCAGATTTAAAAACTTTATCCGATAAAAAACCCGAAAAACTAAAATCGGAAAACCCTACACTGGTTAATTCTTTTTTGAGATTCTCAAAATTACCTTTTCCCAAATACAATGGAAAATCAAGTTTAAACTCGAAAATCAATTTCACTCCTATTTTTTCGTTAAAGTTACCATAATCCATCCTAATGGTTGCATCACCCCATCTTTTTTTACCACTCTTCTTGTCAATGGGAAAAACTCTGGTTTATAATTTTTTTTCCTTTTACCTAAAATACTTTTTAAAAATCTTACTTGTTTTGCTTCCAAATTCTTTACAAAAATTGTTTTTGAATAAAATCCTGTTGAAAAACCTAGTTGTAACAAAAACTGATTTTCATTCAAATTATTTAACTTATCTTCCAACATATTGTAGGATCTTTTTAAATCTTCAATACCTTGTTCAGTTACTATTTCTTTTTCTTTTTCAATATACCTTTTTACACCCAAATTTATGTTTTTCACAAAATCATTGAAAATTAAACGTGGATCTTTGTAATAATGCCTCAAAATAAAATCCATATTTCCATACTTTTCAAAATCATCAATTTTAATTGTTCCATTTAATACTTTTCCACTATCCAAATACTCAGCATAAAGATCTAATACAGTCTTATTCTTTAACAAATGATAAACTTGAATATTTGTTATTTTTAAATCATTGTACTCTAAATAATTAGAATCAGAAACCTTTAAAAGTTTAAAAGGTGACATAACAGCTTTTCCGAAAACTTTTAAATCAATATTTTTTACAAGTTTCTTAATATCTTTCTTATTATCTTTTTTAGATTCTAATAAATATTGAAATTTCTTCTCATACTCTCCTTGAAATTGAGTCCCTTTAATCAAAAAAGTTCTAATTGCACCTTTTAAGGAAGATCCAGGGATATAAGGCCTTCCAGCAGTTTTTACAAATTCACTAACTTCCGTGTTTCCCTTTATATAACCTTTAATTTCATTTTTAATATAATTCTTATAATTTATATTCAATCTTTTTAACGTATTTAGAAAGTTATTCCTATCCCCCAATATTTCTGGATAATTTATTACAAAATTCATAAAATTTTCTTCATTTCTTATTAACCTATCAAAATCAACAACAAATGCTTTATTACCATCTTTTATTATTTCAAAACTTTTTATTTTATCTCCAGAAAGTATAACTGTAGGAGTTAAAATTTCTATTTTATAATTAAACACCATATTATTTAAGAGCCTCCTTTTCAATTGGAATTAAATAGGCTCGCGCATATTTATAAACCCTATGATACTTAAAACCTTTAGGTGTAATATCTAGTATTTTTCCTACAACTTTATCTGAAAATACGCTACCTTCGCTAAATAACCGAACTATTGGTTGTCTTTTGGTATTATCATATAGCGAAAAAACATAACCAGTCTTTTCATAAATTTTGTAATAAATAACTTTTCTTACTTCTGATTGATCCTTGGGATAATAGGAGGACAGCAACAAAAACATTTTACCTTCACTTTTTAAATCTACTTCTTCCACATCAAACTCAAATGCTCCATATCCATATGTCCTTTCTCCACCAATTCCTTCATCCCCCAATAACTTTAAAGAAGCAAAAACTTCATTTTCCAAACTTTCATCAACATCTAAAAAAAACCACAAACCACTATCTTTGTCAAAAGTAACGTATGACATATAAAAGATACTTACCTCATTTGTAATTCTATCATTGACTATTCTTGGAACATCTCTAACATGGACAAACTCTTCTACATTTTTTCCATTCGTTGCAAATTTGCCAAATATAACTGGATTTTCAACATTTCCTTTCAAAAATTCTTCCGAAACAAACTCTAATTTCCTTATTTTTTTCATATCATCTAGGTAAAACTTATCCAAACCAAAGTTATACCCAAAAGGTTTAGGATAAAAGTATATATCTTTATAGTAGAAAAATGAAGACGAAATTCTAAATATATCTGGATCTTCAATAATTACATTGAGAAATTTTTCGGTTTTTTCACCACCAAATAAAATATTATACGCATTTACCAAACCAGAAAATATTGTATCAGAATGCACAAACTTGGAAACCGCATTATAAATATTATCTTTTTCTCCAACATGTAGAGGGGTCCTAAACTTTAACTTTACCCTATATTTTTTCATCTTATCAAACCCCATTTCATTCTATTTTCATACTTTCCCAATCTATCTTTTCAGTAGTATCATTCAATTTTTTTAATTCTTTTTCATCCGAAATTCCCAAGTAAAATCCTTTATCTCTAAACGAAATAGAAATATTTTCAAATTTCACCTTTCCATATCCCCTTGAACCAGAACCACCCAAATAATCATCTTCAAGTAATTTCATAGCAGTTATCAACTCTTTTAAATATTTTACTTTTTCATCGTTATACACATTAATGACAAATTCAACTTTAAACCTTGCTCCAGCAGGTACTCTTTCATTTTGTCTTGGATTAGCAGAAGAAGTTATTCTATCAATTGTATTTTCGTGTTTTACTTCTGTATAACTAGTATCTAGATTATTTCTCATTTCATCTGTAATACTTTCTTGTATTAATTTGGCATCTCTAACTATTAACCTTGTAGGCATTAAATTCTCAAACACTTTATTTTCATCATTTACAAAGGTATGTTTCCCATGATTTCTTCCGAACAAATTACACACAGGGCAGTCTTTATCATCGCACATATGAATTTTAATTTCACCTTTCTTTACCCAAACAAGTTTATTTTCATCAATTTTTTCATGATAGTATTCCATAAGTGTTCTAAGTTTTCCTTTAAGACTTGTTCCAGGAATATACGGTATACCACGTTCATCTTTTATAACTGGATTATCAATACCTCCAATCTCCATCGTATTATCTTGCCCCCCAATATGTAGTCCAGTAAGTAAAACTAATTCAGCCTTTACAATAAATTTTCCTTTAAAATTTATTCTTTCCATATTCTCCCTCCTTAAAAATTATCTTCTTTTATTTGTAGTTTCTAGATATTTATGATATGCTACTAATGCTTCCCAAAAATCCTTAAATCTTTTCAAGTAGTTTATATCCCCTTCATCCAAAGTCAAAACCATATTTTTCATTGAATTTGCAAAATTTTCCGCTTGATTAATAATACTCCTATAATTTGATAACTTCTTTATATTGTACAAAAAAACAGCTAAAAATCTTTTAACCTCATACTTAAATTTACTTTCATCCATGGAAATCTTTTTTACTTCACTAAAATATTTTCTAATTTGATTTGAATTAATACTTTTAACTTCTTCTGCCAATTTCTTAGCATATTCAAATAGCAACTTCCCATCTGGATCTTTCTCAGGATTAAGCATTTTTTCAGATAATTCTTTTGATATCAACACTTTATTTTCCATATTATCCCTCCCTAGTTTCGTATTCTACCCAATAAGTAATTGAATCAATATGTTTATACAACTTGTTATCATTTCTAAGTATTAAATCTAAAAATCCAAGTATTTCTTTTCCTATTTCTTTGTTTCTATCAGCAAGTCTCGAAAAATAATAAAACAACCTCCATATTTTTCTATTTTCACCTGAAAAATGTCTTAGAACATATAAAACTTTTCTAGTAATATTTTTGTTAATAAAGCTTTCTAACTTTTCCTTTATTAGGGTATACTCTTCAAACTCTTCCCAACCAACTACCTTGTTGAAATTAAAAAATGCATTTTTTTCATACCCATTCCTTTTGTAATCCTTTGCAATGTCCAAGTTATTTCCAGCACCCAATGCTACCCGGTAAACGGGATATTTTTTTGCGGGAGCAAATTCCATCGCCATTGAAACTGTTATATCTTTATTTTCCCCACTAAAACTTCTTAGACTTTTTTGTATTTCCCACGCCAAATTTGGTAAATCGCTCCAAGGTCCCAAAATAAAGAAATCATCTCCTCCAGAATATATAACACTAGAATTTGGAAATCTTTCCCTAACAATATCTTCTAAAAATTTCCCAAAAAATATTTCAATTTCTTGTGAAAGTGTAGCTTTTTTTGATATTGGTGGTTTATCACCTAACCCCTTCCCAAAAACCTTTCCTAAATTATCTACATCTCCTCTTAAAACACCCCATTTCTTTATCCCTTTTGAATTATTAGCTATAGTCTCTAAATCGGCTATACTTCCATCATCTTTCTTTGGAACATAATTAGCAGATTTTATAAAATATATATATCTTCCAAAATCTATTTTTTTATCTTTTACCGTCAAATAAGAATCTTTTAAATTATCTCCAAACTTTATTTCGTATCCAAACAAATTAAAAATATCGTTATAACTATTTATCTTTTCTATCTTTTTATTTGTTTTTAAAATTTTGAAAGAATTTTTCTTTGTGAGAAAATCCCCTAATTCTGCAAAAGACTCACAAAACTCACATTTTTCACCTATTAATTCTCTGTGACAATAAGGGCACAAATTTTGTGAAACATCCTTTAGGTTAAATATTTCTTCATGGTTTTTTTTCAGAATACTTTCAAATTTTCTAAACTTTTTATCTTCAACTTTTTCGGAAATATTTTTGAATAATTCACCGCTAAGTTCATTGAGTGATATTTTTTCTCCAGATAAATTTACGGTTAATTCTATGCCGTGTGCTTTAAACAAATTTTCTTCGATTTTTTTCTGATAATACGAGAGTTTATCAATTATGATTGCCGGTCCAAGAAGATAAAAGTGTCCACCACCATTGTATATTACATTACTAATTGACAATTTTTCAGAGTAAATTATATACCTTGCAATGATTTCCAAAAGATATGAAACATAAAAAGAGCGACCTCTAAGCTTTTTTACAGCATGTTCCTGTGAGACGTTATATATAAAATTTTGTATCCCAGAAACATCACCTTTTACTATACCCATTATCTTTTTGTCACTTTTAACATCTTTGAACAAGTTTATATCGCCACTTTTAAAACCATCTTCATATTGTTTGAAAATAGATATAGCAATTGCTGCAGTGGTACTTAAATGAGAAAACAGGGAAATTTCAGGTTCAGAATAAAAAAATGCAGATGGCACATTAGATGTATATTCTTTCAATAGATAATATATTTTCTCATAGAATGGATCAGTAATATCCAGTTCTTCTGTATTTTTGTGTTCTCTGACAATGTTTTTTACTTGTTCTTCAAACTCATTCCATAAATTTTTGTACGAAAGTTTTATATTTTCCTCTTCTCTATCAATTAACTCCTTAAATTCTGATAGTCTGGACACTCTTTTATATTTTTTATTCTTTTTGTTATCTTTCAAAGAAACCAAAGAAAGAATTGAAACCATATTTTTTACTCGTTTGTTTTCAGAAGAACTATAGTCCTCTCTTTCGTTTGCCGAAACATGATCAGCCAATTGAACTAACTCTGATAACAAATTTATGGGGCTATGGTGATTTAAAATTACACCTTCAATCTCATCTTTATAAGGTAAACCTGAGTTTTTATAAAAATACGCGCCCCATTCTTGGTGTCTTGGACTATAACTTTTCGAACTTTCAATAGAATATCTATAAGTTTCTGCTATTATCTTTTTTAAAGAATTAATTTCTGCTCTTTGATAAAATTTTCCAATATCATGAAAAATACTAGCCAAAAATACTTTTTCAACTGTAAGTTCCATAATTTCACCCCTTAAACTCTAAATATCCTTGAAATTTCCAAGAATGTTTTCCATTTGAGGTACTATCAAAATATCACTTTTTGTCTTTTTAATTTTAAAAGTTCTATTTGAAAGTCCTGCATGTGCCAAAAAGTTTCTTTTTTCGTTGGAATAAATTTTAGAATAAATTTGTTTACTTTGTTTATTCTCATTATCTTTGCTCTTAGTATAAATAATCTCACCTTCTGGCAATCCTTTAGCATAATTTCTTATATCGCTTAACTCCTTTTTTATAGAAAGTGCAGAAAAAACATTTATGTAATTACCTTCCTCATTTATCTTCCATACAAAATTTGAAATACTTTCTAAATAGTCAATTGGATACTCATCCTTTAAATGTATTTTTTCATCATATTCATCAAATAATTTGACAAATAATTTACTAAAAATGGACGAAAAAATAATTCCTTTAAATGAAGGAGTAATTGCAAGTTTTCTTTTTACTATTTCTTTATCAACGCCATTTTCGATATCTAAAACATCTTTATATATTTCAATTCCTTTTAAAATAATTTTATTAAAATCTACCTTTTTAAGCATTGTAGAAAATACCAATGGAAATCCATAGTAAATTGACTTTAAAAATATTCTAGACTTATTTATAACTTCACTCTTTTTTAATTCTCTGTAAAAATCATTTAACCTGTTCTTTCCGATTATTCTTTTTTCTTGATTATCCACAAAACTTGAAAACCCAAAAATTTTTTCCCCTTGAAAATCTTTTATATTTAAAAACGGAATTATTCTTTTTTCTTCAATTTTATGAACAAATAATATATTTTTTTCTTCTCTACTAAATGGTGACTCTGAATTTGTAACAACAAATTTTACAGGTTTAATAAATGAAATTAATTGCAACAAATCAATTAACGAACTATAAAGCATATTAGTATGGTAATTAATTCCAAAAGTAATATCTAAATACACTTCCAAATCATCATTTATATTTAAATCTTTGAAAAGATTATAAAAATAATATAAATTCAAATAGTAAAGATCAGTAATTGTACCTTTAAATCTGTATTCCATATCTTTTCTATTTCTAAAAGTGCCTACACCTGGAACAACTTTAATTTCAAAATTTTCAAACTCACTGTGACTACTAAAATATTCTGAATATTTCTTAATTAAAAAATCCTCCATCTCATTGTAATTTTTCGGTTGTTCATCGGTCAAACTAGGATACAAAGTGTCTAAAACGAAAATCATAACCTTATCAATATTAAACTCATTGATTAACAAATTTGGTAAAAAATCATAATTATTTGATTGTTCAAATCTATAAAAGACGCTATTTTTATATGTTCTAATATTGCCAAGTGGCATCAAAAGAATTTTCAAATCCCATCCCCCCTTATATTTTCAATTTCAAATGCTTTAATATAACTTCCTGTTTCTTTATCTAACTGATAAATACCCCCCTTTGAAAAATCACCATAAGCCATTCCCAAACCAAAAGCAATTGGAAGTGGTGCACTAATGAAAAAATGAACATTTTCACAGCTAGTACAAGTCCTTATATTTTGTGTAATAGACATAATTTCAGAAACTATTTTAGTCCAATCTCCCGGTTTAATATTTCCTTTATTGTCTTTGTGTTCAATTAAAATTTTTTTAGATGAAATATTATTATTCAACAAAAATTTTCGAACATCTTGTATAGGATTATGTGAGGCAAAATAAAGAACATATGAACAATCTTTACCTTCACCTTCAACTGTATACTTAACAAACCTATAATCCTCAGTAATCGATTTGACTTTTCTAACATTATCAGTTAAATCTAAAACCCTATGATATTCTCCATCCTGATGATGGTAAAATACTAACTTATTATGTGTTCCTAATGTTACTCCCAAAGCCATCGCCATTGCAACAGGTCCTACAATTGCTATATGTGGTATTCCGTTATTTGAAATTATACTATTTAACACTTTTCTTGCATCTTTTAGAACTTTTTTCCACTCATTATTTTTTATTTCATCTGAAACATATGTTTTCTTAAAATCGTATAATTTTTCGAATATATCAACAAAATTCAACGGAAATTTTTCTCCAACTTTTTCTTTCAATTTCTCATAGGAATTATCTACAAACCCTTCATCACGTTTCTGAAACACGAACAACACTGGCACATGATATTCTTTTGCTTCGAAAAAGTCTTTTAATTCAAATACATTATTAACATCCAAAGCACTTATTAGCTTCATATTTTCTTCTTCACAAACAGATTCTTTAAAATGTAAATTTCTTATATTCTTCAATATACTACCATCACTATCAACTTCACCAGTAAAGGCTACATTTTTTGGAATTTTACTAGTTAATCCTCCCATGGTTATTGCTAACATAAAGGAATTTCCTGTAAAATGGGAATCAAATATTACTCCCAAGTTTTTCTGAACTATCTTTTCAATAATTTTTATCTTATCTGTAAATCCTTCTAGATTTACATACGTTTTCTCATTTTTAAAAACTATAGCCCTTGCTATCTTTCCATTACCAGAGTCATTTACAATCGGAAATCTAACCTCATTATATCCATTTCTATACAAGTTCAAAACTGTCAAATCATCATTTAATAATTTAATCAACAACTCTATTGACGATGTCTTTTTTGTCTCTAATATCTTTTTTATTATTTCATACAAAACAAAACTTTTTTGTGGAAAATCTTCGCATTTTAAATATGAATCAACAGCTTCATTTAAACTTATCAAATCTTTTTTTACTAAAAGAACAAAGTCCTCAATATTTTGCTTTAAAATATTAGTATACAAAGCTTACACCTCGCTTATTTTTAAATTTTTCTCTATTTCTTCTTTGGTCAAACCATCAATATTTGTAATTTTAATGTGATCATGTACAACTCCGTTAAAAAGTTCTCTGCCATCATAAAACACCTTTACTTTCTTTTCCAAAAGACTATCATCTAAATAAATTATTAGCGATTTCCCCTTAATTATTCCCACATAATTTTCACCTTTTACACCATCTGTATCGGCTGCCAAAATTTCTTCATGTCTTTTTAATTCTTCCGGAAATTCTATACATACTTCGTTTGAATCATCATAAACTATTTTTTCGAAGAAAAGTTCATATAATTTTTCAATTTTCTTTGCCTCTAAACTAAAGAATTCTTTTCTTGGGCCAGAATACACTTCAGACGCCAAGATATTGTAATTTTCTACAATTTCTTCCACATCTACGTGTTTTATAAATTCACAGTACTTGTCTGAAAATTCATCGTCAAAATAAAACTTCATATGAGTTAATATAACAGTTAAAACTAAATGATTAATTTTCAATCTCGTGGCTGTTGAGCTTGCTAAAAACGGCTCAGTTGTCAAATAAACAGCTTCGTTCAAATCATCCGTTTTACTAACTATCACACCATAAATTGGATATTTCGTTGTGTAAATAACGAAAATATCACCTGCAACTAATCTCGAACCGTTGTTTATTTCTATAAAATCCGCTTTAAACTCTTTATTATATTCTTCATAAAGTTCTAATTCACTTTTTAAGAAATTCATAATACCCTCCTTTTTTATTCCTCTCTATTTATTATTACGTAACTTTTCACAAATTTCTGACATATAAATACGGATAGCCAACAAAAATTCTTTTTCAGTGATACCATTTTCTTGAACAAGTTTCTTTAACTTTTCCTTTGTTCTTTGGATAATCTTATATTTTGCATTTTTTGTTTTTTCAGAAAAACATATTTCTTCAGAACGTGATACTTTGTATAAATAAAAGCACAAATACTCATCATTCATTTTACATAGCTCTTTAAAAAAATACTGTGCTACAACCACAGTTTCAGAGCTGTCACTTAAACTGTCATTTAAATCTTCTGAATGAAAAAAATATTCAATTCTATTTTCAAAATCATCACTTTCATTGTCTAAAGAAATATTAAATCTATAATTCCTCAAAATATCCACAATATGATTTTTTATCATGGTATATAAATACGCGCCATGATTATCTGATAAATTTTTAAATATATGTGCTTTATTCCTTATTTTTATCAAAATATCGTTTGATATCTCATTTATTGCATCTTCAATACTTCCGTAACATGCCTTAATCCCACTTTGATATGTTTTGTTTTTTGAAATAATACTTATCACAATTCCTTTTACAGAATTTAAAAATTTTTCACTAACTTTATTATTTATAATATAATTCAACAACTCTTTCCTAAACAAATCTTTTTTCAAGTTTTCTTCACCCCTTTAAAAAGTCATCTAGATTCTTCTTACATACCCCACACTTTTTAAAATATTTATCTACTATCTCTCTTGGGATACCATCAAAAATAAACTTACCTTTCTCCTTAAAAGCATAAGACATTTTATTTAAATTACATTCTTTCGAAACAGAACACTCCCTTCTTATATCTATCTTTATTTTGGAATAATTTTTTGTTGATAAGAACAAAAGTCTACACGTATTATTTTCTAAATATTCAACAAAAACAGGCCTATTAGTTCTAGGCCTCTCTTTTGATCTCCAAAGTGATTGTGTTTTTACTATTTTCGAAAATTTCCTCAACCCTGTCATTATACCTATTACAGATTTAAAGTATCTTTTAAATTCATTTTCAGTTTTAAATATTTCATCAATCAATTTTTTAATTTTACATCACCGTAAAGATTATAACATATTCAATAAAAATTACAAAAGATTATTTGAAACAATCCATTTTACTTTTCCATCAACTTCTTTATTAAAAACAGCACTTGAATTAAAGTAATATATTACAACACTATCCTTTCTTTCATCAATTACTCTCTTTAGTCTTCCTATTAACTGTTTTAAATTTGATTGTGTTATTTTTCCTTCAAATGTTGAATTTTGTTGCCATACAAGATATTCTTTTACAATTTTATGTACTCTACTTACCCTCTTTTCATTAACATCATATGTAAGAAGAATGTATCTAATAAACTCACCCCCTATCCCTAAAACCCCGATAATTTTCTTCACCCTTGAGATGCCTTATAAGTTTATAACATTCATGTAATATAACAGTTTTAAAAGAAACTTTTTGATTTGGATATATTTCTACTGTTTTTTCTAATCTTTTTTCAAGTTCTAAAACAAATTTCTTTTTTCCTTCTTTTGACAGATAAATTCCATCACTTATCGGTTCAAAATCAGATTTCTGGACAATTTTATTGTTTACCAGATATAAAATTACCTTATCAACTATAATAGGTTTAAAAATTTCAGAAATATCAAGTTGTAAAGAAAATTTTTTGTTTTTAGGTTCATGTAGAAAACTTATTTGAGGTTCTAAAGAAGTCTTATAAATCTCAGATAACACTATATTGTACAAAATTGTATTTCCATAACTTATTAAAGCATTTATTTCGTCTTTCGGAGGTTTTCTTTTTCTTTCCTCAAAACTAAAATCTTTCTTACCAACTATCTTTCCAAAAGCTTTGTAATACCTTTTTCTTATATTTCCTTCAATAGCCATTAAAGCTGGAATATTTGTCTGTTTATCAAGCGTTGATTTAATCTTTTCAACATACAGTATTTCATCATATACCAGTTTCTTAAAATTCCTTAAAACTTTCAACATATTATGAACAGCAGCTTTTAATATCTCTTTTGCAATTAAGATACGTTTTTCCATATCGTTATAATGTTCAAATTGCAAAAGCAATGTCTTTCCCGTTTTATTCTTTTCCCTTGGATAAAAAGTTCCCAGATAATTTCCATAATAGCCAAAAAAATGCAATGGTATTTCTTCTTTACAGAGCATTTCTAAAAACCTTTTATTTATACTCACTTCTGAAAAAATCATAATAGAACTAACATTTTTTAATGGAACAATCATTGGTTTTTTTTCTTCAGATTTTGGAATCAAATACATCGCATTATTTTTCTTTCTGATTTCGCCATCTGTAAAAACATATAATGTTTCCATAAACTCCCTCCTATATAATACTGGAAATTGTTGATTTGGGTTCACCAATATAGTGCCTATAAGGAACAAACTCTTTTTTTAAAATATACCAATATATACTATCCTCATTTTCAACAATTATGTTCTGTATTTCCATTCTCAATTCATTAAAATCTTTCTCTGTTATTCTACCCTCAAAAACAGATCTTTGTACCCAACGTAAATATTTTCTAGCAATTCTTAAAACTTTTGAAACCCTTTTTCTATTAACATCGTAAATCATAATAACATACATAAAATTCCCTCCCAATTAACTCTCCTTTCATTTATAATTACGAATCTAAACAAAAAAATCTGACAAAATAAAAAATTTTTTCAAATAAAAATTTTACATCCCATTCCTCATAGGTATGTTCTAAACCTTGCATGGAAGAAACGGAGGTGCTGCGGTGGGAGCGGTTTCCATTCCTCATAGGTATGTTCTAAACTTACTACATAGACTTTGTTCCAAACGTACAGTTGGCAGTTTCCATTCCTCATAGGTATGTTCTAAACGAAAATATGGAAAGATATCTAAAAACAAGATTTCATGGTTTCCATTCCTCATAGGTATGTTCTAAACGAGATATTATGGAAATCATGGTGAAATATGTAAACTGTTGTTTCCATTCCTCATAGGTATGTTCTAAACGAATTTATAAAAGAAAATCAAAAAAATAATTCTTGTTTCCATTCCTCATAGGTATGTTCTAAACTGTCTTTAGGGTCAAATATGAACTGCCCATTATTGTCTTTGTTTCCATTCCTCATAGGTATGTTCTAAACTGAAATTCATGTGAGCAAGTATGTAGTTGATGAAGAATGTTTCCATTCCTCATAGGTATGTTCTAAACCGTTAAATCCTACCAGGATGACCTTAACGTTAACTGAGTTTCCATTCCTCATAGGTATGTTCTAAACAATGAAACCATCTAAAAAAAAGAATAAACTTTCAACTTTGTTTCCATTCCTCATAGGTATGTTCTAAACTGAAGTTAAAGTTTTTGAAAAAGACGTAGAAATCAGTCGTGTTTCCATTCCTCATAGGTATGTTCTAAACTGATATTTGTAGAAAGATTTAATATTCAATATTGGTTTCCATTCCTCATAGGTATGTTCTAAACTTTAGAACAGAAAGTTTATGATAAATTCTTTAAGTTTCCATTCCTCATAGGTATGTTCTAAACCAATTAAAAAACCTCATAAATTATTATGAACCAAGATATTTTCATTTTGATTAACCGGAAGTTACCTAAAAGTAAACATGTTATTTTAAGCCACATACAAGCTTTTTGTTAACGGAAAAGGTCGTTGAAAATCTTATATATTTTTTATCTTAACCTAAACGTTACAATTGGTTACAATTAATATATTATTAAATAAGGTATTTTTGATGAGTTTGTGTAAATGGAAAACCTATTAGTTAATTTATTTTTATTTATTTATAATTAACAAATTAGATTAATTTTTATTTTGTTTTACATTACGTAATTTTATTTTTATTATTTATAATAAACGATATTATTTTTGTTTAAAAGCGATATATATGTTATTAGATATTAAGTAATATAATCATAATATTATAATAATTAAATGATTTGTTGTTAAGATAAATAAAATATATAATTAACTATAGAAAATAAAATTTAATATCATTAAAAACAAAGAAAAATAATGCTTAAAAGATTTCATGAAATATTATTATTGGCAATGTAAAATAAAAGCTGTAAAAACAAAAAGTGACATGTGTTTTGGAATAAATAAGTGAAAAAACTTATTACAAATGAGGAGTATATGGCGTGGCACGGAAATCAAAAAAAGAATAAGTCAAAATTGGCTATACAAAAATAAAACTTATTGGAATTAAAAAAACACAAATTATAGCTTCTTCATTTTTTTCAATTATATAAATTATCATTTTAAAGCTATAATTTGGTTTATATCCATTAACAAAATAATATTTTCAAGAATTCCACAACTAAAACTCAAATACACTTCCTGCAAGACATTCACAAATTTTTGTTTTTAGGTTCTTTTTAAAAATGTCAATTGCAATATCTCCCGTACAATGACAAGGATAAAGCACATCAATTTGAAAATCATTTAAAAGATTTGAAATTTGTAAAAGTTCCTCATTTGTCTTATTTAAAAGATGAAATCCTCCGATAACTGTCTTAATCTTACCTTTTTTTGATAAATGAAAAATTATATTTACTATTCCCCTGTGAGAACAACCTGTAAGTACAATAGCACCATCTGATGATTCAATAAAAAGATATAACTCATCATCAAACAAATCCTGTTCTTTTTTAGAACCAATTTTAAATTTTTTCTCTGAATATTTGGAAGTTTTCAAAGGTGCAGCTGTAATAATCTTAACACCTTTAAATATTTCCAAATCATTTTGAACAATCTCAAAATTTCCACCAATTCTCTCGTAGAAAATTCTATTATGTTTAATACCAGCATACTTTTCTCCACTATACCTAAGGTTAAAAAATCCATCTCCTACATAAATTTTTTTAGGCCCAATTTTTTTTAATAAAAATTCCAATCCATTTCCGTGATCATAATGTCCATGACTTATGACAACTGCATCTAAATCCAAAAGATTTAAATCCAATTTTTCTACATTTTTTAGAAAAAGATCGCTTTGTCCTGTATCAAAAAGAATTTTCTTCCCATTAACCTCAGTTAATACACTAAAACCATGTTCAGAATAAAACCCGCTTTTTGCTTTATCATTCATTAAAATCCAAATCTTCATATCCTCACCACCGATTAAATAGAGATTTGCTCTTAATTAAAAATAACTTATTTTTCAAGTGGTATTTTTCTTATTGAAAAATTTTTTTCAAATAAATATGCTAAAGAAAATAATTTTTCCTCTTCAAATTCTCTTGCAGAAAAAGTTAATCCAAAAGGTCCTGTATCGGTATACCCAGCAGGTACAGTTATTGAAGGATATTTTGCCTTTGCAGTTATGTGAGCACCATAATTTGCGGGAAATAAAAGTGCTGTTAAGTTATATTTTTCAAATAACCAATCTATTCCCCCTTTTGCATACTTTCTATCATTTAATAATGACTCTATATATTCTCTTTCATTAATATCTGTTGTATCTGATCTTAATAAAATACTTTGTCCATATGGAATTGCATCTTTATTTTCAAAATTAAAATTAATTACATCTGTTAGCGTTTTAACTTGCAAATCTTTATCCTTCAAATAATTATTTATTCCATGTTTAAATTCATAAAATAAAACATTTATATTATTTATCTTATCAAGATTTTCAAACTTTATTTCAACTACTTTTCCATTTAATTTTTCAACCTTCTTCAAACTATCTTTAAATAACAAAATCTGTTCATGTGTCAACCAATTAAAAAATTGTTTGCTATATCCAAAAATCATTCCAGAATAATCAGATATTTCTTTTATCTTTTCTGGAACTTTTTTATTTTTTACTATATAAGTTGCAGGATCATTTAAATCAAAACCATATATAATCCTAAATACTTCAAATGCATCTTCAACTGTTCGAGTTATAGGTCCAGCTGTATCCTGTGTATATGATATAGGAATAATTCCATTTCTACTAACTGTACCAACAGTTGGCTTTAATCCAACACATGAATTACTACTTGAAGGTGAAAGTATTGAACCTGATGTTTCAGTACCAATTGAAACAAGCGCAAAATCAGCTGCAACAGCCACTGCAGATCCCGAACTTGAACCACCAACATCAAAATTTCCATACGGGTTTTTCGTCTGTCCACCCAACCTACTATAACCATTAGGCATCTCATACGACACAAAATTTGCAAATTCAGTTAAATTTGACTTACCAATTATAACCGCTCCAGCTTCCCTTAATTTTTTTACTAAAAACGCATCATTATTCACATAATTTCCTAAAAGTGCCTTTGCACCTCCTGTTGTTTGCATTTTGTCTTTTGTATCAATATTTCCCTTGATTATTACCGGAACCCCATGCAAGTTACTCCGTTTTTTGTTATTTTTTCTTTCCTCATCCATTGCTCTTGCGATAAATAAGGCATCTGGATTAATTTCCAAAACAGCATTTAAAGAAATACTTGAAATACGTTCCAAATAAAATTCCACCAATTTTTCAGAAGTTATTTTACCTTCATCGTATAGTTTATTAAATCTCTTAATAGTTAAATCTCTCAAAATAATAGTTAAATTTCTCAAAAAAATCACCCCTTAACAGATCCAGCAGAAAGACCTGCAATAATCTTCTTTTGAAAAATCAACACAAGTGCTACCAATGGAGTAGTAACAATTACAGCAGCTGCCATAATCTGTCCCCACGGTATTTCATACTGTGAAGCACCTTTAAACAATGCAATTGCCACTGGAACCGTATATTTACTGGGCCTTTGCATAAACGTAAGTGCATATAAAAATTCATTCCAAGCTGATATAAAAGTTAAAAGTCCAGTAGCCACAAGCCCTGGAGCAGACATAGGTAAAACAATAGACCATAAAGTTCTAAATCTTGAACAACCATCAATGGCAGCTGATTCCTCAACTTCTTTAGGAAGTTCTCTAAAAAAATTCTGTAAAATCCAAGTAGTCAACGGAAGCGTCATAGAAACGTATGGAAAAATAAGTCCCGAATACGTATTTATCAACTTAAACTTTCTTAAAATTACAAACAAAGATCCCAAAATGGATACCTGTGGGAACATACTAACCGCCAAAATTAAAGACATAACAACTATTTTTCCCTTAAATTTAAGTCTTGCAATTGCGTATGCAGCAAGTGAACCAATCGCCAGTGAAAACAACGTAGTAATTCCTGAAACAACAATACTATTCCAAATATTTATATGAAAAGGCCTTTCAGAAAAGACTTTTATATAATTTTCAAATGTAATTTGCCTTGGAAAAAGTGAAGGATTTAATTCGAATAAATCCTTGTCCGGTTTTAAAGATGACACAATAGCCCAATAAAACGGAAAAACACACCATATAAAAATCAAAATAACTGCTAAGTACAAGAAAAATTTATAAATCACTCTTTTATATTTCACGATTCTCACTCCTTAGTCAATCTGCAATTTTAACGATTTAATATAAATTATCGCAAAAATGGAAATCAACAAAAAAATGACCACAGAAAGACTAGAACCGTATCCAAACCATCTTCCTGTAAAAGCCCTGTCCATCAAAAGAGACCTATTATACACAGATAATGTTTCGGTACCTACACTCCCACGCGTCATAACATATACAACATCAAAAACTCTCAATGCATCTAAAGTTCTGAATATTAAAGCAATCCCAATAGTTTGCATAATTTGAGGTAGGGTAATTTTAAAAAATCTCTGTACCATGTTAGCCCCATCAATTTTAGCAGCTTCGTACAATTGTTCTGGAATTAACTGTAACCCTGCTAAAATAAGTAGTGCCATAAACGGTGTAGTCTTCCATACATCCACTTGTATAATTGCCCATAAAGCAAGTCCCGGTCTTCCTAAAATTGGAGTCCCAGGTTTTATTATTCCTAGAGCCTCATACAACTTAGAAATAATACCGAATTGATCGTTAAACATCCATCTCCACATTTGAGAAGAAATTGCTGTGGGAATCGCCCATGGAATTAACATAGCAGCTCTTACTAATCCCCTAAATTTAAAATTTTGATGCACCACTAAAGCAATCAAAAGTCCCAAAACAGTTTCAAGCAACACAGAAACAACTGTAAAAATTATTGTTGTTTTAAATGCCGCCCAAAATCTACTATCATTAAATAGTTTAATATAATTTCCAAAACCAACAAACTCTCTTTTAAACATAGGATTCAATCCAAAGTCAAAAAAACTATCGTAAAATGTCTTGAACAACGGAAAAAACGCAATAACTGAGATCACAAAAATGGCAGGAAAGATCATCCAAAAGGCCACAATTGGTTCTTTTTTATTCATTCCTCTACCACCTCACATTAAAATCGGGGGGTATTCCCCCCCAGATTTTTTTATTTATTAAGAAGCATTTTTAATTCTTTTTCAAGATCCTTTATAGCTTGTTCTGGAGTTACCTGCCTTGTTAAAGCAGCATGTACATGCCTTTGTATTGAATCTGAAATTTCAGCGTAATTTACCGCCCTTGGTCTTGGCAAAGCATTAATAAATACATCAAATAATTCGACCATAAATGGGTTTGCCTTTTTTAATTCTGGCACCTCATACACTTCCATCCTTGTTGGATTTTGTCCTGCATTTACCGCCTTATACAACTGTTCCTTTGAACTTGTTAAAAACTTTATTAATTTCTTAGCAGCTTCTTTTTCTTTCGGAGAAGAATTTGCATTTATTCCCAAATTCCAACCACCTAAAGTTGCAGCATGCTTTCCACCAGGACCTTTTGGCAATGGAGCAATACCAACTTTTCCCTTAATTGGAGAATCATCTGAATTTGCAAGTGACCATGCATACGGCCAATTTCTCATAAAGACTGCATTACCACTCTGGAATATCCTTCGTGCATCTTCCTCCATATACGTAGTCACACCTTCAGGTGAAATTCCATCTTTATAAATTAGATCTACCATAAATTGTAATGCTTCAATAGCTTTTGGATTGTTTACAATAATATTACCATTTTCATCAAGTACGTCTGCACCAAATGACCACAAGTACTCCATAAAATCACAAACAAGTCCTTCATACCTTGCTCCTTGCCAAACAAAGCCTTCAATTCCCTCTGCTTTTGAGATCTTTTTAGCCATTTCTACAAGTTCGTCCCATGTTTCAGGTGGTTTTTTGTAACCATACTTCTCAAGCAAATCCTTTCTGTAGTACAAAAGACCCGCATCTGTAAACCAAGGCACTGCAACAATTCTTCCCATTACAGTAACAGACTTTACAGTTCCAGGTAAAAACTTGTTCAATTCAAAATAATCATAATCAGCTGTTAAATCTTCTAAAAATGGAGCAAATTCTGGTGGCCAAATAACATCTAGCATCAAAACATCTGGATCACTTTCTCCTGCAGCCAAATACGTAACGTATAAATCATGCCTTTCTGTTGACGAATCAGGCATTGGTATTACGGTTACAACAATATCTGGATTTTGCTTCATAAATTCTTTTAACTGAGCATAAAGTACCTCAAGTTCTTTTCCAACCCCACCCGATGTCATTGTTATGGTAGTAATAGCAAATGAAAAAGCAAACACAAATACCAACATACTCAAAACAAACAGTTTTTTCATATTAAAACACCTCCTTTTTTTGATGTTCAAAGTAATAGTAACATAATACAATGGAAAAATCTAAATTATATAAGATTCAGAATTTTATCAATAATAAAAAATATATTCTTATAATACCGGATAACTCAAAATATTTAATATTGGAAATGTTTCAAATAAAAAGATTTACACTTAGAAATTAATAGAAAAATAATATATTATTCTAAATTATCCTTAAATACATATTTTAAATTATTTATTACTTCAAATTGCTTAAATTTGCTCTATTTTTCAAATACAATTAATGTGTTAGAATTATTTCGATAATCAAAAAAAGTCGGGGGTGCTTATATATGAAAGTACAACTTCCTCAAAAAAGTATAAAAGATTACTTAAAAATTGCCAAAGAAGATGTAGAAGAGTTATTTGAAATGGCAAAGGACTTAAAAGATCTAAAAATAGTACACGTAAATGCAACATCATACGGTGGTGGAGTTGCTGAGCTTTTATACACCTTAATTCCCTTAATGAACGACTTAGGTATAAATACCCAATGGGAAATACTTGAAGCACCTATGGAGTTTTTCAACGTAACAAAGAAACTACACAATGCATTTCAAGGTGCCAAAGTTGATTTAATTGATGAAGAACTTGATCTTTATGTTAAAATAAATAAAGAAAATGCAAAGAATTTAGATTTAGATGCAGATGTTATAATTATACATGATCCACAACCTTACTTAATTCCAATATTTAAAGAGGGTAAATACATATGGAGATGTCATATAGACACTTCTACGCCAAATAAAAAGATATGGAATAAAATAATACCCATGGCATGTGATAAATATTCAAAGGCATTATTTCATCTTGAAGAATACATACAAAAGCCTTTTGAACAAATTGCCATAGAATTTCCGCCAAGCATAGATCCACTAAGTCATAAAAACAAAAAGCTCTCGAAAGACCAAATACAAAAAATAGCAAAAAGGTACAACATAGATCTTGAAAGACCGATAATCACCGTTGTAGCAAGATTTGATCCCTGGAAAGATTTAAAAAGTGCTATTGATGTTTATAGAATTTTAAAAGAAAAATCTGACATTCAACTTTTAATAGTTTCTGCAATGGCAAAAGATGACCCAGAAGGTTGGATTTTATTTGAAGATATTTTAAGATATGCAGGAACAGATCCTGATATACACTTTTTAACAGATTTAAAAGGTGTAGGACATTTAGAAGTTAATGCATTTCAAACTATTTCTACTGCAGGACTCCACACAGCAACTAAAGAAGGATTTGGTCTTGTAATTGCAGAAATGTTATGGAAAGGAAATCCTATAGTTGCAAGACCTGTTGGTGGTATAAAATTACAAGTAATTGATGGATACAATGGGTATTTAAACACAGAAGTTAATGAACTTTCAAACGCATTGTATAAAATAATTTCAGACAAAAGTTTAAAAGATGAACTGGGAAAAAATGCCATAAAGAGTGTAAAGGAAAAATTCTTGACAACTTCACATTTAAAAAGATATTTGCAAATCATAAAAGAGGTGGTTTAATGGAACTTACTACAACAAAAAAAATACTTTTAGAATTACTTATTAAAAAAGAAACAAGTAGAAAAGAACTTGAAAACGTATTAAACATTACATCTTCCACCCTTTCATATACATTAAAAAAAATAAAAGACTACATTCTAATTTCCAATAGAAAAAGTATTGGTCTTGGAAGACCAACCCAATATGTACTTTTAAATCCAAATTATTGGTATTCAGTTGGAATAAAAGTGGGAAGAGATTACATAAATGCCACAATATTTAACTCAAAATTTGAAATCTTAGAAAAAAATGCATTGAAGATCACAAAAGAATACATGGGAAATGAAAACATTTCCAAGCTACTAGATTCCGTACTCTCAAAGCTAAGTCTAAAAGACAAAATAAAATCCATTGGCATAGCATTTTCTGGTAATGTAATTGATAAAAAAGTTAATTCCTATATATTAAAACTTAAAGACTACTCACCAAAAGATATCATTAAAAAGCATTTTGGTAATATCCCATTTACAATTTTAAATGATGTTGAAGCAATAGCAACGGAAGAATTTGTAAATCACGCTGGAGAAAAAATACTTGTTTTAAACTATGGAACAGGTATTGGCGCTTGCTACCTAGAATCATTAGACTATTTCAATAAAAACTATAAAAAAATAATAGAACTGGGACACTTTTACGCAGGTGGCAATGAAAAATGTTATTGTGGTTCAACAGGTTGTCTTGAAACTCTTGCATCAGAATACGCTATACTAAAAAAATATAAATTTAGAGACTTAAAAATTACAGAATTTATAGAAAATGAGGAACAATACGAAATAGATTTGAAAGAAATAAGAAAATTATATAAAAATTTCAAAAAGAAAGCTGAAATAATTTATGAAGATGTATTTAAACATCTAACCGTGTCTATTATTAACACGTTTAAACTCTTATCACCCAAAAAAATAATTTTGACAGGTGAGGGAGTTACCCCTTGGTTTTCGCAAGTTCTACAAAAAAAAGTTCTATCTGTTAGTAAAGAACCTATACCAATTGTATATAGAGGAATTGAAAGCAACATAGAACTTGGTGCAGCAATAACCGCATTGCAATATTACATTATTCAAAGCAAATTATAACTTCCGTACCTATTAAATAATCGGAGTTTATCTTAAGCTCACAATTTAAAATCTTACAAATATGCTTTACAATTGATAATCCTAATCCAGAACCATATGCCATTTTAATAGCATCTTTGCTTCTATAAAATCTTTCTGTAACTTTTTCAACTTCTTCTTTTTTTATTCCAATTCCACGATCTTTAACACGTATTTTATCTTTTTCAACGGTAATATAAATTTTGGAATCTTCATAAGAGTACTTTATAGAATTAGAAATAATATTTTTTAAAATTGTGTATAACATAAAACCATCGTTAAAAAATTCCTTTTGAAATACTGATATTTCAAAAGACAATCTTTTTTTATTAATCCTTTCAGAAAATTCCTCTAAAATTTCTTTTAAGATTTTTTCCACATCAACTACATTTTTCTGTGGAGTATACATACCAAGTTCCAACATTGCGATAATTTTTAACTGCTTAATTATCCTTTCCATGCGTTTTATAGCATGTTCCATTTGTTCCAAAGGTTCTATATCTCCAAAAGTATCCCTTAATAGATACAAATTCCCCTTTATAACAGAAAGTGGTGTAAAAAGTTCATGTGAAACAGATGTTGTAAAATTTACTTTTGCCTCATTAATTCTCATTTCATCTGTTAAATCTTTAATATAGATAAAACCGTTAAAATACTTTAATCGAACATATCTTTCATCTGAAAGATAAAAGAAATAAAACTTATCTTCTATCATAAAATTTTCTTTTTTGATTATTTTCTCCACCACTACATCAACTTTCTCAAAAGTAAAAACCGACAGTATGTCATTTCCTTCAAAAAAACCAAGAGATTTCGCAACTTCGTTAGAATTTAAAATTTTCAAAAAATCGAGTTTTATTATCGCATCATCGAAATTTTCAAAAAAACTAAAGTCTTCCATTATATCCCCTCGCATTAAATTTATAACCTGCTCCTCTAACAGTAATTATCCATTCCTTCCCCAATTTGTTTCTTATATTACTTATATGTACATCCACCACTCTATCGGAAATGAACTCATCCTTCCACACTAAATCTAATATTCTATTTCTCGAAAAAACAACATTTTGATTTTTTGCAAGTAGACATAAAATCTCAAACTCCTTAGCCGTCAAATCCACTTCTTGACCTTCTTTTAATACCACATAATCATCACAGTATATTTCCAAATTACCAAAGCGCAGTACTTCTTTCTTCCCGGAAACCCTTCTAAAATAAGCCTTTATTCGTGCCACTACCTCTCTTGGATTAAAAGGTTTTGTAATATAATCATCAGCTCCTATTTCCAATCCAAATATTTTATCACTATCACTATCCTTTGCAGAAATTATAATAATTCCAACTTCGGGATACTCTACCTTAATTTCAGGTAGTTCATCTGTAGATAATCCATCTGGCAACATTATATCTAACAGTATTAAATCGTACTTTCCTTCCTCCAATTTTTTTCTCAAATCAAAAACACTTTCAACTTCATCAATTTCAAATCCTTCTAATACAATATATTTCTTTAATACATCTCTTATCAAAGGATCATCCTCAACTATTAATATTTTTTTCATATATCTAACTCCTTCAATTCTTTACCTGTTTCAATGTAAACAATTTCCTCACACAAATTATTTAAATGATCTCCAATCCTTTCAAGATCTCTTGCAATTAGTATGTTAGTAATCATTATATCTTTCTCTTCCAATTTCGATTTTTCTCTTATTTCAATCTCTATTCTATCTAATTCTTTATCGCGTTCCCATATCTTCTTTAAAAGTTTTACATCTTTTGTTGAAAACGCCAAAAATGTATCGTGAAGCATTTTCAATGCAACACCAAACATTTCCTTTATCTCTTTAATTATCCTGTATTTTATTCCTTTTTTTGTAACATCCAAAACCTTCTCAGCTATATTACAGGACAAATCGGCAATTCTTTCCAAATTATTCGAAAATTTTATCATCGTAATCACATATCTTAAATCTTTTGCTTTGGGGTTATATCTTGCTATAATCTCATAAATTTTCTCTTCAATTTCCCTATTTAAAAGATCTATTGCATCATCATCTTCTATAACTTTATTTGCAAGATTTACATCTAAAAACTCCAACGAATCGATTGAACTTTCAAATGATTTTGAAACAAAAGATAACATCTTTGAAATATCTGCTTTCAAAAGTGCATATTCTCTTTCAAAATGTAATGTCTCCATCTTATCACTCCTTAACCTATTTTTCCATTCAAATACGCTTCTGTTAATTTCGATTTTGGCTTTTTCACCATAGAAGAAGTATCTGAAAACTCCACTAATTCTCCCTGGTACAGAAAAGCGATATAATCTGATATCCTTATTGCCTGTGCAAGGTTGTGAGTTACTATTACTATTGTATAACTTTCAGATAACTTTTCCAATAGAGATTCTATCTTTTGAGTAGCAATTGGATCCAAAGCAGAAGTTGGCTCATCTAAAAGCAATACCTCTGGTTCGATAGCTAGAGTTCTTGCAATACAAAGTCTTTGTTGTTGACCTCCAGATAGAGCATTTGCGCTTTTTTTCAATTCATGTTTTACCTCATTCCATAGAGCTGCTTGCTTCAGAGACTTCTCTACTATTTCGTCCAATTTATTCTTTCCTTTTATACCATGTATTTTCAATCCAAATGCAATGTTATCATATATACTCATAGGAAAAGGTACGGGTTTTTGAAATACCATTCCAATTTTCTTTCTCAAAATAGTAATATCGTCTATTTCTCTATAGATATCTTTTCCCTCAAATAATATTTGACCTTCAACTCTAAATCCAGGAATCGTATCATTTATTCTATTGATACTCCTCAAAAGTGTTGACTTACCACAACCAGATGGTCCAATAATAGCGGTAATTTTATTTTTTGCCACATTAAAACTTACATCTTTTACCACCTTTTTATCGCCATAGTATGCACTAAAATCCTTTATTTCAATCATCTCTTGATACCTCCAATTTTAAAAGCTAAAAAATATAAAATTAAAACAAAAATCAGGAGTAACGCCGCACTTGCGCTAGCCATCCAAATTGAACTCTTTCCATATGCAGCTATAAGATAGTAAATATGTGTGGGCAAAGTCATAACTGGAGAGAAGATGTTTTTTGGTAATGAAGTTGCGTAAAAAACAGCACCAGTAATTAAGATTGGAGCGGTTTCTCCTAAAGTTCTACCAAAACCTATCAAAGAAGCAGTAACTATACGTGTTCTTGCCGCAGGAATCAAAACTTTAAAAATCACCTCATTTTGCTTTGCACCTAGCGCATAAGCTGATTCTTTCAACTCATTTGGTAAACTTGATAAAGCCTCCTTAACCGAAGAAGAAATAACAGGCAACGTCATTAAAGAAAGAGTAAGTGAAGCAGAAAGAACACTTGTTCCAAATCCCAACGCAATGGAAAACATAGCATATCCAAAAAGTCCAAATACAATTGAAGGAAGTCCACTCAAAGAAGTTACAGCCCAATCAACTATCCTAGATAAAATACTATTTTTATATTCTTCTAAAAAAACGCCTGTAAAAATCCCAAGTGGTATTGAAAAAGCTGCACTCACAGTCACTATATAAAAACTTCCCAAGATCGCCGGAAAAATCCCTCCTTTTTTCATTCCATCTGAAGGATATTTAGTAAAAAAATCTAAAGAAAAATACCTTATACCATCGAATATTACAGACATAATAAGTGCTAATATTAAAAAAACCACAAAATAAGTTAATACCTTTAAAAAATAATTCATAAACCTATCCATCTATTCTACCCCTTTTCTTTGCATAATAAGTAAGTATTAAAGATATACACAAGAGTATTAAACCAGCAAGGAACAAAGCATGATAATGCATACTATTTACACCTGCTTCTCCAATTTCACTTGCAATTGCCGCAGTAAGAGGTTTTATTGGATCAAAAATTGAAGTGGGAATTATTGCCGCACCACCACCAACTAGTAACACAACCATTGTCTCACCAATAACCCTATTTATAGTTAATACCGCAGCATTAAGTATTCCATTTATAGAAGCCTTTGTTGTTATTTTTAGTGTTGTAATAAATTTACTTGCACCAAGTGCCAGTGAACTTTCTTCTAGCTCTCTAGGTACATCTTCTAACGAATCTGTCATTAATGATACTGAATAAGGCAACGAAAGGAAAGATAACCCTAATACAGCAAGAAAAAGATTTTCCGTTGACCAAATATCAAAATTAAGTAAAATAGGAGAAACAAATATTAAAATTGCTGCACCAATAATTACTGATGGAACACCAGATAAAACTGAAATAATGTATTTTATTATATGTTTTTCTCTATCGCTTGCATATGTATGCAAATAAAAGGAAATAAAATAACCAAGTGGAATGGTAATCACAGAAGAAAGTACAGTAACAAGCAATGTATCCACTATAAGTGCAAGCATTCCAAACTCTGGTGGATCGTAAGTAGGATACCAATACAAACTTATAAAAGGTTTTATTTTTAAATGTATAATTGCAGGCAAGGATTCCTTTACTATGAAAAATATCAAAAAGATGAGCGCTGCAATGGAAAACAGCGCGAATGTAAACATTAAAGTCAACTGAAAATAATATTTTATATTTCTCATATAATTCCTCCTAAAATCCGTATGCTGCTACATATCCAGCTTTTTCAACTAATTCTTGCCCCTCTTTAGATAATCCAAACGTAATGTACTTTTTTATAGCTCCTGAATCTGGATATCCATTTGTTGCATCCAAAAACATATAAAGTGCTCTTGAGATTGGATAAACTCCATTTAAAATATTTTCTTTTGTTGGTAAAATACCTTCAACCTTTAACACTCTCACATCATCTGTAACATATCCAATGCCAACGTATGCTATTGCATATGGATTCTTTTCAACTGTTTCCAATTCAAATCTTGTACTTTCAACCATACGTACCCACGGTGCCATCTTTTCTTTGTTTAAAACAATTTTTTCAAATGTTTCAAAAGTTCCAGATGCTGTGTTTCTTGAATATATCTGTATTTGTTTTTTAGGTAAATTTGGATCAACCTGATTCCAATATCTAATTTTTCCAGTATATATTTTCTTTAAAGTATTTAACGATATTTTTTCTAAGTTCAGTTTTTTATTTACAATTATGGCAATACCATCATATCCTATAACAATAGGTATAAAATATCTTCCTTCTTTGTGCATCTTTGCAATTTCACTTTCCTTTAACCATCTACTTGCATTCGCTATATCCGCAGTTTTGTTAAATAAAGCTGCTATTCCCGTAGATGAACCTGCTCCTTCTAATGTTATTTCAAGATCAGGATAAATCGTTTTTAATTTCTCAATCCAAAGCTGTGCGATAGGAAATATGGTATTTGAACCCTTTATCACTAGAGTTTCCGAAAATAAAAACACAGTAAATACAAAAAGAATTAACACAAGAAACTTTCTCATAAAAAACACCTCCTGTTTTTAGTCTCCAGGAGGATTTTCTCAAAAATTTATTTAAAGTATTTTAAATTATATTAAGAAATGTTAAGATTACTTCCATTCTCTTCTTAAAAGTCCCATTACAATTACATCCCAATATTTTCCATCCCTAAATAACTCTTCCCTTAAAACTCCCTCTTTTTTAAAACCAAGTTTTTCATAACTCCTTATAGCCCTTTGATTAAAAGAATAGACATGTAACTTTATCTTATTAATATTCATTTCTTTAAACACAAAATCTACTAAAAGTTCCATTGCTTCTGTTCCATATCCTTTATTCCAGTAAGACATTCCAAGAAAAATACCAAGTTCACACACCGAATTCTTCCAATCTACCTTATTAACACCACATCCTCCTATATACTCATTGTTTTCTTTTAACTCAATTGCAAAAGAATAGTTATCAGAAAAAGCATTAAAACCCTCATACCATTTTATTTCATCTTCTACCTTTAGAGGATATGGAATACCGGGCATTGTGTATTTTAAAACATTGTTCACCATATTTCTTGCTTTTTCTAAATCCTCCCTTCTGTATTCCCTTAATCTAACCTTTTTACCATCTAACACAAATATTCCTCCTTTCTTACAAAATGTTATAATATACTTAGGGGGAAAATAATGGATAAGAAAAAAATATTCGAATCAATTTTTAATTTAGTAGTCAACTTTACACAGTTTTTTCAACAAAATAGCACTTTTTCGAAGATGACAACAAATGAATTCTACTTATTCTTATTCGTCAATTTTAACTCACCTGTATCTATGAAATATTGCTCTGAAAAAATGGGACTTTCCAAAAGTGCTATTACCGTACTTATTGACAAATTGGAAAATAAAAAATTGGTTAAACGAAACCGTTCAAGTGAAGATAGAAGGCTCATACTTATTTCCCCCACCAATAATGGTAAAAAGCTCTTTGAAAGTTTTTCAAAGGATTTTTACAAAATAATAGATTTTACTATTTCAAAGATCCCAGATAAAGAACTAGAAATTATAAATAAAGGATTTGAACTACTTCTTAGAAATATCTCCAAAAAATAACTCTTCTTAATTTTACACCAAAAACAAAAAATTTTTTAAATAACTGTTCATAATCGGCTTTAATAACTTAGCCAATAATTTTGTTTTATTTTATAAATAGTTTATAATATAAACGATTCAAAATATAAACTATTTAAGAAGGTGAAAAAATGATATTTATAACAGGTGGTTCTGGACATTTGGGGAATGTCTTAATAAGGAAATTAATATGTAATGGTGAAAAAGTTGTAACTCTTGTTCACCCAAGTGATAAATGCGAAAGTTTAATGGATTTAGATGTGAAAATTATAAAAGGTGATGTTAGAGATTATAATTTGGTAAAAAACATAGCAGAGGATGCCGATATAATAATACATCTTGCTGCAATTATTTCAATCCTTCCATGGGAAAAAAGACAAGTCTTTTCTGTTAATATAAATGGTACAAAAAACATATTAAATATTGGAAAAAGGCTTAACAAAAAAATAATTTACGTTAGTTCAGTACACGCATTTATAGAACCTAAAAAAGGTACAACAATTGATGAAAGTATAGAAATAAATCCCAAAAAAACCGTTGGAATTTACGGAAAATCAAAAGCTTTTGCTGCACTTGAAGTCTTAAATGCAGCAAAATCCGGCCTTGATATCATAACAATATGCCCAACAGGTATTATTGGACCATATGATTTTAAACCATCTGAAATGGGAAAATTCTTTATACACTATTTACAGGGAAAATTAAAATACATAATAAATGGCAGCTTTGACTTTGTCGATGTAAGGGATGTTGCAAATGGAATTATAAAATTAATAACCTATGGAAAAAAATCGGAATTTTATATTTTAGGGAATGAGACTATTTCAATAAAAAGGATTGTAAAATTATTAAACAAAATTACAGGAGAAAAAAAATTCCCAAAAACAATTAACTCACGCTTTGCCTATTTTATATCATGGCTTGCCGCAATATATGGTTTTTTTACAAATACAAAACCTCTTTTTACACCTTACTCAATCCACACACTTACTAGAAATTACAAATTTTCACACAAAAAAGCAAAAAAAGAGATTAATTACACTCCTCGCCCAATTGAAGAGACACTCTTTGATACACTTGAATGGTTTAAAAATTATCTAAGAAATTCTTTAAATTTCACTTATTTCCACCATGTTTAACAAATCAATTACATCTTCTTTTTTACATAATTCTGTGCCAGGCGTCATAACAGCTGCAGTCCCAGCGGCATTTGCCCATCTAAAAGCTTCCTTTCTTCCTAGTTCTCTTTTTAACACATAAGCTGCCAAAAAGGAATCTCCTGCTCCCACAGCACTTTTCACTTCTACATCCAAAGGCTTTGCATAATAACATTCATCTTCTGAAACTAACATAGCACCCTTACCACCTAAGGTTAAAAGAATTTCCTTTAAATTAAACCTTTTCAAAATCTTCTTACCTTCTACTTTAAAATCTTCCAAACTCTTTAATTTTTTTCCGACAAGTCTCTGAAATTCATGTTCATTTGGTTTTATAACATCTGGATTTCCAAGAAGTCCCGCCTTAAGCTTCTCACCATCTGCATCAAAATATACATATACTCCCCATTGCTTTAACGCAAATATTATTCCAGTGTAAAAATCTGGTGAAACTCCTTTTGGAAGGCTTCCTGAAATTATGATTACATCACCTTCTCTAACAATTGCATTTAAAACTTCAAGAATCACTTGTAGTTTCTTTTTCGAAATCTTTTCACCTGGCATACTAAATCTATACTGTCCTTCTTTTGTCTCCATTATTATATTAGTCCTTGTTTCAACTTCTACCCTTATAGTACTATAAATAACACCTTCTTTATCAAGCATTTCCTCAATTCTTCGCCCAGTTTCACCACCAAGTAATGAAATAGCAACAGATACTCCCCCAAGTTCTTTAATTACTCTTGAAACATCTATACCTTTTCCCGCTGGATAGTCAACAACATTTTTTACACGAATTGTATCATCTAAAACTAATTTATCAACGTATAAATACCTATCCAAACAAGGATTCATCGTAAGCGTAAAAATCAAAATTTCACCCCTTTCAAAAAGGCCAGATTAAATCTGGCCTTAAATTACTAATCCACCATCCACTCCTATTACTTGACCTGTAATGTATGAGGAATCATCAGATGCTAAAAATAGATAAACCTTTGCAACTTCTTCTGCTTCTCCCATTCTTTTTAAAGGTATTTTTTCATTTAAAGCTTGTATTATTTTCTCAGGAACTTTTTCCGTCATTGGTGTTTTAATAAACCCGGGAGCTACTGCATTTACCCTAATTTGTGCACCTTTTCTTGCAAGTTCTTTTGCCCATGTCTTTGTCATACCAATTATACCTGATTTTGTTGCGGCGTAATTTGTTTGGCCTATATTTCCATATACCCCCACAACTGATGAGGTATTTATGATACTTCCCTTTCCATTTTTTAACATTATTGGTGCAACAGCCTGTGTCATGTTAAAAACACCCTTTAAATTGACATCTATTACTTTATCCCAATCTTCTTCTTTCATCTTTAACAATAAAGCGTCTCTTGTAATTCCAGCATTATTTACTAAAACATCTATTTTACCGTATTTTTCGACTATTTCGTCCACCATTTTCTTAATTGCACTCCTATCACAAACATCTAATTTATAAGTATCAATACTTTCATTTTCCTCCTTTAATTTTTTTAAATTTTCCTCAACTACATCACAAGCTATCACTTTTGCCCCTTCTTTTGCAAATAACAAGGCTGCAACCTTCCCTATTCCACTACCTGCACCTGTAATTATACAAACTTTTCCTTCTAATTTCATATTCTAACCCCCTTAAGTTAGTCTTGTTTAACATTTTAATTATACAATCTCTATAACTTAAATACAAGAATAAAAATTAAAATAGAAATTGAAAAAATTAAAAATAAAGTATCCCGAATACTCCAACATAATTTATAATAGCTTTTTCTCTCAAATAGCCCGTATTTTCTTGCTTGCAATGCAATTGAAATTTCTTCTGCCTTTCTTATTGATGAAACAAGAAGAGGGACGATTATTACAATTATCGCTTGAAGTTTATACTTTAGCCCTTTTTGGTCAAATTTTGCCCCTCTTGCAATTTGCGCTTTAATTATTCTATCAACCTCATCAAACAAAATAGGAATAAATCTAAAAGAAATGGTCATAATCATTCCAAAATCGTCTCTGTATCTTTTTTTTACACCAAAAAATTTTAAAAGATCAGATAACCCTCTTGAAATCAACAATGGTGAAGTAGTAAAAGTTAAAAAAGATGCAAAAAGTACAACAAATACAAGTCTAAGTGCTATAAAAATGGACATTTCAAGTCCACTGACAAAATACTGCACTACTGAAGCAAATAATATTAAAAACCACATGTTTTTCACAGATCTCAAATACAAAGTAAATCTAATATTTGACAAAAACGATATAAGCAAAAACACAAAAAAGAATATCAAATACCCTGTTAAATTTTGTACAAATAAAACAGCTGACACTAAAACAAAAGAAGAAATAATTTTTGTTCTTGGATCTAACGCATGTATTATGGAATTTCCTGGTACATATCTTCCAAAAGCAAATTTCATATTACTCCTCCATTAAAAAATGTGAAATTCCAAAAATAAAGGAGCCAAAATTAATGAAATAACAGCCATTATTTTTATCAAAATATCCAAACTAGGTCCAACAGTATCTTTTAATGGGTCACCAACTGTATCTCCTATCACAAGTGCATCGTGTTCTGTTGAGCCTTTCTCAAGCCCTTTAATTTTCCCCTGTTCTAAATGTTTCTTTGCGTTATCCCACGCACCACCGGCATTTGCACTAAATAACGCTAACATTATACCACTTAACGTTGTTCCAACCAATACACCACCGACAAACTCTGTTCCAAGTAAAAATCCAGAAATTATAGGCGTAAGAACTGCAATAAATATAGGTTTGCTCATTTGTTTAATTGCCCCTGCTGCGCTTATCTTAACGCATGTTTGATAATCGGGCTTTTCATCACCTGTTAAAATACCTGGCCTTTCTTTAACCTGACGTCTAATTTCATCTACCATTAATCCTGAACTTTTTACAACAGACTCTATCAAAATCCCACTAAACATAAACGGTAAAGATGCTCCTAAAATAGCCCCTGAAAGTGTTTTAGCATTTATGATATTTAAATTCAAAAGATCAAAAACGTTATTAAAAAACGCACCTGGAGATGTTTGGGAAAAAACATACGAAGCAAAAAGTGACAAAGCAGCCAATGCAGCAGAACCTATCGCAAATCCTTTACCAATTGCGGCAGTGGTATTACCAACCATATCCAATTTATCCGTAATCTTCCTAACATCTTCCTCTAACTTTGCCATTTCACTTATTCCACCCGCGTTATCCGCAATAGGACCATACGAATCAACGGAAACCGATGTTGCAACAAAGGAAAGCATACCTATAGATGCCATTGCAACACCGTATAACCCTGAAAAATAATTTGCAAGTAAAATCGCTATAAATAAAAATATTGATGGTAAAAATACACTTTTCATACCAAGTGCCAAACCACCAGATATTACAATTGCAGATCCCTGCTTTGATTTATAACTCAACTCCCTTGTAGGCCTAAAGTCATCTGAAGTGTAATATTCCGCCAATAACCCAATAATAATTCCTACAAAGACCCCTAAAACTGAAGAAAAATATGGTGAAAACTTTCCAAATCTAAACCCAAAAGTTTCCAAATTTTTTACATCTGACAAGTAATAATTAGTCAAAAGAAAATTTCCAAACAAGCTTAAAATTGCAGATAAAAACAAAGAACTGTTTAAATCTCTATGTGGATTTCCAGATCCTTTCTTTAATATTACAAAATAAATTCCAAAAATACTCCCGATCAACCCCACAGTAGTATACAAAAACGGGTAATAAATTAATTTCTTTACCGTTTCATAGTATAAATTACCCGATAGTGTAAAAATATAAGATGCTAAAACTATAGCAGATAGTATTGAACCCACATAACTTTCAAGCAAGTCTGCACCAAGTCCTGCAACATCTCCTACATTATCCCCTACGTTATCCGCAATTGTTGCGGGATTTCTTGGATCATCCTCCGGTAATTTTAACTCCGTTTTCCCCACTAAATCTGCTGCCATATCTGCAGCCTTTGTATAAACTCCTCCTCCCACTCTATCAAACATGGCAATTATGGAGCACCCTAAAGAATATCCAGAGACAGTCATCGCAAATGGTATAAAATTAATTCCTAAATAATTCTTTATAATTACTAAATTTTCTTTATCAAGTTGATAAGAAAAAATCCAAAAAACTATACCAAGCCCCAGTAGTGCAAAAGAGGCAACAGACAACCCCATAACAGATCCACCCTGGAAAGCAAGTTTTAATGTTTTGTTTAAATCACGTGTTTCACGTGCAATATTTGAAACTCTTACATTTGCCCTAGTTGCAATTTTCATCCCTATAAATCCTGCAAGTGAACTCATCAACGCACCAATCAAGAAGGAAACTGATACATACCATGCAGTTATAAAACCAAGAATTATAGCAATGGGTATAGATATTTTAAAAACAACCGCATATTCATGTGAAATAAATGCATCTGCACCTTCTCTAATTGCAAGAGAAATCTCCTTCATTTTGTCGTTCCCTTCGGATTTTTTTGTGACAAAATAAAAATTTAATAACGCAAGCCCTATCCCCAATATAGGTATCAATAAATAAACCATCAACATCCCTCCTTTTACCAAATCTTAACTTAATTATAACAAGGTTTTGTTCCAAATTTATGTACAAGTATTTCCAATTTGTTAAAAAATATGATATAATGTTTCAAGAAGATATCAGTTAACATTTGAATTTGAGAGGAGGTTCCTTCTATGGGAAAAAGGAAAGTTATGGTTATTGATGATCAACCGGAAATTCTTGAATTAATTAGTTTCACGCTCGAAAAAGAAGGATATGATGTTATACCCGTCGAAGATGCCGAGAAAGCTCTTGAAGAGATTAAAGATAAAGATGTGGATATGTTTCTCGTTGATATAATGTTACCTGGAATGGATGGCTTTGAATTTGTAAGAAATATTAGAAGTCAAGAGAAACATAAATTTACACCTGTAATCTTTTTAAGCGCTAAAGGTGAGGAATTTGATAAAGTTTTAGGTTTAGAATTGGGTGCAGATGATTACATAACAAAACCATTTAGTATTAGAGAACTCCTTGCAAGAATCAAAGCTGTATTTAGAAGAATGCAGCTTTCCACTCAAGTAAAAGAAGAAAAGCCAAAAAAGATAGTTGCAAAAGATTTGGAAATCGATGTAGATAAATACGAGGTAAAAATAAAGGGTAAAAAAGTTAATTTAACCCCATTGGAATTTGATCTTTTAAGATTTCTAGCTGAAAATGAAGGGAAGGTATTTTCCAGAAACGTGCTTTTAGACAAACTTTGGGGATACGATTATTTTGGTGACACAAGAACTGTTGACGTTCACATCAGAAGACTTAGAACAAAAATAGAAGAAGATCCTTCAAATCCTAAATATATAGTAACAGTTAGAGGAAAAGGTTATAAGTTTAGAGACCCTGGAAAGGAAGAATAATCAATGCTCTATTTGGTAATTACTATATTTGTACTATTAATGTCTCTCTTTTTTGTAATACACAAATTAAAGGAAATTAAAAAAGAATACGATATATTACAAGTTTCAATGAAAAAAATAGAAAAATTGATAGAGGAGGGTAGGGATTCTCCTCCTCTTTATATTTCAGAAAAAATCAGAAAGAAAATAACGGCTTTAGAAGAAAAAATATATGAATTGGAATTATCACTAAAAAACCACTTGACTATTTTAAATAATATAGTTGATCCTATAATAATAGCGAAAAAAGATGGAACTATTACATTTGCCAATATTGAAGCTCGAAATATTACAAGACCTGGAGTTGAAGGAAGAAAACTATACGAAGTCTTTGAAGATTATTACGTAAATCAGATGTTCGAAGAAGTTCAAAGCAAAAAAGATCTGAAATCCGGAGAAATAAACCTCTTTGTCAATGGTGAGAAAAGATATTACGAATTAAAAATAGTACCTGTTACACTGGAGCAAAATAACGAAAGGTATATTATAATACTCCATGATGTAACACAAGAAAGAGTTTTGGAAAATGTAAGAAAAGAATTTATTTCTAATGTTTCCCATGAACTTCGAACACCGCTTACTTCAATTCACGGATATGCAGAAGCACTTCTTGATGATTCTCTTGAAGATAAGGAATTAATAAAAAGATTTTTAACGATAATTGAATCTGAAGCCGCAAGAATGACCAGATTAATCAACGATTTACTTGATCTTGAAAAACTAGAATCTGGAAATACTCAATTTGTATTTGAAAAAATCAACTTTACCGAGATTCTTGAACATGTAAGAAATATAATAGAACCATTGGCAAAAGATTACAAAGTTGAAGTCGAGTTTGTCTACCCAGACAATATCGAACTTATAGGTGATAAAGATAGACTAACTCAAATGGTACTAAACCTAGTTGATAATGCGGTAAAATATACTTCACTAAAAGAAAAAGGAGAGAAAAAAGTAACTGTTGAAGCATACAAAGAAAATGACAGTGTAAAACTAATTGTAAAGGATACTGGCGTCGGTATTCCTGAAAAAGCACAAAAAAAACTTTTTGAAAGATTCTACAGAGTGGATAAAGCCAGAAGCAGAAAAATGGGTGGAACAGGTCTTGGATTATCAATTGTAAAAACAATTGTAGAAAAGCACAATGGTGTAATTGAGTTTTCAAGTAAAGAAGGAGTAGGAACAAAGTTTATCGTTACTTTACCAACGGGAGGTAATATAGATGAGACCGTATGATATTATTCTAAAAAAAAGAAATGGAGAAACTCTTAATAAGGAAGAAATAGAATACATGGTAATGGGATATGTAAATAAAGATATACCAGATTATCAGATGTCCGCCTTTTTGATGGCAATATTTTTCAAACACTTAAACAACGAAGAAAGGGCTATTTTGACGGAAATAATGGCAAAATCTGGTGATATGTTAGATTTATCAAAAATAGAAGGAAAAAAAGTGGACAAACATTCAACAGGTGGTGTAGGTGATAAAACAACATTAGTTGTTGCCCCAATAGTCGCATCACTTGGTGTTCCAGTCGCTAAAATGTCTGGTAGAGCTTTAGGCCATACTGGAGGTACCATTGACAAATTAGAATCAATACCTGGATTTAAAACTTCGTTAACGCTAGATGAGTTTTTTGAAAATGTAAACAAATACAAAATAGCTGTTGTAGGACAAACTGCAAATCTTGCACCTGCAGATAAAAAGATATACGCTTTACGTGATGCAACGGCAACAGTAGACGAAGTCTCTTTAATTGCTTCAAGTATTATGAGTAAAAAACTTGCTGGTGGAGCTGATGCATTTGTATTGGATGTAAAGGTAGGTTCAGGTGCATTTATGAAAGACATTGATTCTGCAAGAGAACTTGCCAATGCCATGGTAGGTATTGCAAAAAGTCACAACAAAGAAGCCGTTGCTGTTTTGACTAATATGGATGAACCTCTTGGTTTCTTTGCTGGAAATTCTTTGGAAGTACTCGAAGCAATTGAGACCCTAAAAGGAAATGGAGATAAAAAATTCGTTGAGTTATGCCTTACTTTATCCGCATGGATGTGTTATCTGGCTGGAAAAGAGTCTTATGAAAAATGTTATAAACTTGCGTATGATTCGCTAAATAACGGAGACGCTTTAAATAAGTTTAAAGAATTTATAATCGCACAAGGTGGCAATCCAGATGTAGTACAAAAACCGAAAGATATATTACCTATTTCCAACAATTTTGTAGAATTTAAGGCAAACAAAGACGGATATATATCAAAAATAAATACGGAAAAAGTAGGAGTTGCTTGTAATTATTTAGGCGCAGGAAGAGTAAAAAAAGAAGACAAAATTGATCATTCAGTTGGTCTAGAATTTTTCAAAAAAATCGGGGATAAGGTCTCAAAAGGTGAAACAATAGTAAAACTTTACATAAGTGAAAATAGTGATGTGGAAAGTGCCCTTAATCTTCTTAACGATGCGTATACAATAGGTGACAGCGATGTCCAAAAACTCGATATTATTTTGGATATTATAAAGTGAGGTGAATTTTTGAAAAAGATATTTGTAGCATTTATACTAATCATTGCCCTTGTTTTAAGTGCACATACTATAATCTATAAAAAACACGCTTTTTATTCGCAATCTGTGTGGATTAATGAAGAAGTATTAAAACAACTAGGTTTTCGTTTTGTAAAAAACGATAAGATATTTATGGTTTTTAATAATGATCTTATTATAGGCAAAAATGGTGATTTTACGTTAAATTTTGACAAGATTTTTAAAAACGTATATCAAATTAACGATAGTCAACTATACGTTAATATAGACTTTATAAAAGACTATTTTAAACTTAATGAATACTCATTAAATGGTCAAAAGATATTGTACGATACTCTCCCTGAACTAAAAAGTATAAATTTTGAAAATAACAATTTATCTTTGTATTTTTCTTCAGAAATAACAAAAGAATTCTTAAAATTAGAAGTGGAAAATAGAGATTTAATCATCACTGTTGAACCTGTAAATGGGGATCCAATAGTAATAGGAAATGTTAATTTACAAAAATCCCAAAACAAATTTTTGCTTTTTATATTAAACAACAAATTAAAGCCCGTTCCCATTACTTCATATCAAAAAAATATAGTAAAAATTGCCCTAAACTTTACAGAAGAAGAAAAAAGGATTATAAAAGATGGACTTGTTTGGGAACGAAAAGTAGAAACATTTAACAAAGTAAAATATCTAATCAATTATTTAAAAATTGATCCAAAAAAAGTTGAAATACTACCGGTATTTCCACTTAATGGAATTGGTACAAGAGAAGATTTAAGAGAAATATTAAAAAATAACGGTTGCATTGCTGGAATAAATGCAAATTATTTTGATCCATCAAATAATTTACCTATTGATCTTGTAATAAAAGACGGAAAAATATTATCAGATAAATACGGATTAAGACCATCATTTATACTGACATACAACAACGAGGCTTTCATAAAAAGAATAAATCTTGAAATTAACATTTACATTGGTGATCTGCTCTTTTTAGTTAAAGGTGTAAACACACTGGCAAAAGGTGAGGTATTGCTATACACAGATGAATTTGCCTTAAAGATACCAAAGGATGAACAAAAATTATACTTCATCATTGAAAACAACAAAATAAAAGCAATTGGGTATATAGATAAGGTCCCAGATGGTGCCATGGTTTTATCAATTGACAAAAAATATAAAAAATATTTAAAAGATGTAAAAAGTGGAACAAAAGTAGATTTAATACTAAATTCGGATTTTCCATTTCCCATAAAACATGCAATTGGTGCCGGACCTCTACTGGTCGAAAATGGTAAAAAACTAATAGACAGTGCAGAGGAAAAGTTAAGATATGGTAATGGAATAGCCACTTCAAAAACAACTAGAACTATTATTGCTCTAACAAAAGAGGGGAAAGTTGATTTTATAGTAATAGAAGGATATAATAACAACGGTGGAATGGATTACGATATTGCTGCAGATTTTCTTATATCAAAAGGATACTTTTTTGCAATGATGTTAGATGGTGGAGGATCAAGTGCTATGGTTATTCAAGATGAAGTAGTTAACCAAGATGGACAAATACAAAGAGGTATACCAGTAGGTTTAGGAGTAAAATAAAAAAACGGAGGTGCCTACATTGGAACTTAAAAAATTTATAAGAGACATTCCAGACTTTCCAGAAAAGGGAATTATATTTAGGGATATTACACCGCTTTTAAAAGATGCTGAAGCATTCAAGTTTTCTATTAATAGTCTTTCGGAAAAATTAAAAGATATCGACTTTGATATTATTGTTGCACCTGAAGCAAGGGGATTTATTTTTGGTGGAGCACTCTCATACAAGTTAAACAAAGGATTAGTTCCCGTAAGAAAACCTGGGAAATTACCATATAAAGTAATTTCTGAAAAATATTCACTTGAATACGGAGAAGCAGAACTTCAAATGCACATTGATGCCATTTCAAAAGGACAGAAAGTAATAATCTTTGATGATGTGCTTGCAACTGGAGGTACTGCACTTTCCTTAAAAAAATTAGTCGAAAAATCCGGTGGAGAAGTAGTAGCTATGTCATTTTTGATAGAACTTAGTTATTTAAATCCAAGAAAAATCCTAAGTGACGATAAAATTATATCTCTTATTGTATACTAAAGGGGGAATTTTCATGCTAAAGTTTGATTTCACTAATCTATTTAGTGAAAAAGTTTTTGACAACATAACAATTGAAGATGTTAAAAATTACGAAGAAAAAATCAATAAAATCGCTAATGAAATTGATAAAAATAAACCTGGATTTGCTGAAATTGTATTTTCTAGAAAATGGATTGATTCAGTCTTAGATTTAAAAGATTTTATCTTTGAATTTGATAATTTAGTTGTTTTAGGAATTGGTGGTTCAGCTCTTGGTAACATTGCCTTACAAAACACATTAAAGCCATTTAATTGGAATTTCCTGTCAAAAGAAGAAAGAAAAGGAAAATTGAAAATTTTTGTGATAGATAATGTAGATCCAGATTACGTTGCTTCAATACTTGACACAATTGATGTAAACAAAACATTATTTAATGTAATATCAAAATCTGGTAGCACAGCAGAAGCAATGTCAAATTATCTTATAGCACGTGGTATTATTGAAACGTATGGATTAGATCCAAAAAAACATTTAATATTTACCACAGATCCAGAAAAAGGAGTATTAAGAAGTATCGCAAACAAAGAAAGTATAAGGACTTTGGAGATTCCTCAAAACGTCGGGGGAAGGTTTAGTGTTCTTACACCTGTGGGATTGTTATCCGCATATGCCGCAGGCATAGACATTGAAGCATTGTATGATGGAGCTAAAAACGCTTATAAAAAACTATTAAATCCACTGTTTGAAAACCCGGCAGCTTTAATAGCACTTACACACTATTTATACTACAACAAAGGTAGAAATATCTCGGTTATGATGGCTTATTCCAACAAATTATATTATTTAGCAGATTGGTATAGGCAACTTTGGGCAGAAAGTTTGGGAAAAAAATTTGATAAAGATGGCAACAAAGTAAAAGTTGGTCAAACACCTGTTAAGGCCCTTGGAGCCGTTGATCAACACTCTCAAGTGCAACTATACAATGAAGGACCGGATGATAAAATAATTACGTTCTTAAAAGTTGAAAAGTTCAAAAGAGATATTAAAATTCCGCATGTTCATGATGAAGAAGCCCTCTCTTATTTACAAGGAAGCAAATTATCAACTCTTTTGAATAATGAACTTCTTGGAACTGAAAATGCAATACTTGAACATGGTAAACCATCTTTAAAGATAACATTCCCACAAATCGATGAATTACATGTTGGTGAATTTTTCATGACGTACGAACTTGCTACAGTAATTGCTGGAAGTCTTTTTAACGTTAATCCATACGATCAACCTGGAGTAGAACTAGGTAAAAAAATAACATACGCATTAATGGGAAGGCCAGGTTTTGAAGAATACAAAATAAATCCAAGCAGTGAAAGGATAGAGTTATAATGAAAATTATTAAAATACTAATAAAAGAATTTAATCCCGTTGAAATTTATGAATCAGAAGAATACATAACTTTAATTATAAACGATGAAACAAATATAGCGGAAAAATTAAAGCAATTTCCCAAAAAATATGAAGTTGAAAAAAGTCTTAGGATCTTAACCACAGAAGAGCTTGAAAAAATTTCTGAAAAATTAGGAGTGAAAGTGTATTGAAATACACCATCTGTGTTACTGGAAAGATAGGTACAGGGAAATCAACTATTTCAAATTTTTTCAAAGAAAAAGGTTTTAAATACATAAATATGGATGAAATAGGAAAAGAAGTATTTTACTCAAAATCCAAAGAAATAAAGGCACTTTTTGGAACAGACAATAGAAAAGAAATATCCAAAATTGTATTTACACAAAAAGATATGTTAAAAAAATTAGAACAACTTCTACATCCACAAATGCTAAAAAAATTGGAAAATTTAACTCAAAATAACGGTTTATACGTAATAGAAGCAGCAATAAAAAGAAGGTTGAAAATTACATGTGATCTCACAATAACGGTAACTTGTTCAAAAGATGTTATTCATAAACGATTGGCAAACAGAGGGCTTAATAAAAGTATGGTGGATAAAATTTTGGAAAATCAAAGTGACATCTTAGATGAAGGAATTATAATCAGAAATGATTACTCTTTAGAACTATTAAACGAAAAATTAGAGAAAATATTTGCAATTTTAACTAAAACACTCCCTTGTTAGGGAGTGTTTTAGTTTAGTTTCTTTATTATTTTTTGTCTATACATTTCTTTATCAGATTTATTTATTGCCCCAATTACATCATCAAAACTCCCCGGTATATTTACAGATCCCCATGAGAATTTCGTTTTTGTATTTTTTTCAATCCTTTTCACAACCTTTTCTCCATATTCTCCATTCAAAAAGATGACAAATTCATCTCCACCCCATCTAACTATAAAATCTCCTTTTCTAATAAACTTCTTAACTGTTGAAACAAACTCCCTTAAAACTTTATCTCCCTCAAGATGTCCATAAGTATCGTTTATTTTCTTTAATCCATCTAAATCTACAAAAACTATTGTTCCTATTTTATTTTCCCTTTTTAACTCGTGATATTTTTTAAATAGTAATTCCATACCTGCCTTTCTGCTCAAAGCACCTGTAAGTTCGTCATAAAAAGCATTCTCTTTCATCGTTTCAAATTTTTTTACATTTTCATAATGGATTTCAGCTATAGCTAAAATGTACTTCAATAAATTTTCTTCAAACTGACTAATAGTATTGTAGTAAACTACTATCTTTAAATTATCAAATATATATTCACTAGAATTTCCCTCAACTTTTCCAAATTTATAAGCGCTTTCCCCATTCTCAAAGATTTCAACACCTAAAATAGAATGCAATATATTAAATATACTCTTGCTAAGCTTTTCTAAAAATTTAATTTTCTCAATTGTTCCAACAATATCTACAACAAAAATAGAAAAAAGCGGAAATAGTGCTTTCTCTTTTAATTCCTCGTTTGCTTTTAATATAATATCCCCTATCTTTTTCATGTGCTATCACCTCGTTTGGTTTATCGACTAGTTCTTTAAATTCTTTAACTTTTCCCTCACCTTAAATAGTTCATCTCTAATACGTGCTGCATCTTCATATCTTAATTCAGATGCAGCTTTGTACATTTCCTCTTCTAATATTGCCAGGTATTCCTCCAATGACAATGTTTCTTTTAGCATAAACACATCCAATTCTTTTTTATTGTCTTCTTCATCCATAAATTGTTTAAATATCTCTTCATTCAGTGGTTTTACAATACTCTGTGGCTTTATATTATACTTTTTATTATATTCCAATTGTATTTTTCTTCTTCTATTTGTTTCTTCAATTGCTTTCCTCATTGCAGGAGTAACTCTATCTGCATACATTATCACTTTACCATTTTGGTTCCTTGCAACACGTCCTATTATTTGAATAAGAGTAGTTTCACTTCTTAAGAAACCTTCTGTATCAGAATCAAGAATTGCAACTAGTGAAACTTCTGGTAAATCCAGACCTTCTCTTAATAAATTTACACCTACAACTACTTCTATATCACCACGTCTAAGTTTTTTCAAAACTTCTACTCTTTCAATAGTATCTAATTCTGAGTGCAAATACAAAGCTTTTATTCCATATTCTATCAAATATTCTGATAATTTTTCTGCAGTTTTCTTTGTCAAAACCGTTACGAGCGCTCGTTCATTTTTCTCCCTTATCTTTAAAATTTCTCCAATTAGATCATCCACTTGATTTTGCGTTGGTCTAACCTCAACCTCTGGATCTACCAAACCCGTAGGTCGTATAATCTGTTCAACCACTTGATTTGAATTTCTAATCTCAAAATCACCTGGTGTTGCAGAAACAAAGATTATTTGATCAATCTTTTCCCAAAATTCATCAAATTTTAAAGGTCTATTATCAAATGCACAGGGTAATCTAAAACCATATTCTACCAAATTTTTCTTTCTAGAGTAATCTCCTCTGTACATAGCCCTTAACTGCGGAATTGTTATATGTGATTCATCTATAAAAATCAAATAGTCACTACCAAAGTAATCCAAAAGACTGTACGGAGGTTCGCCAGGTTTTCTACCATCAAAGTGTCTTGAATAATTTTCAATACCATTACAATACCCCAAAGTTGTAAGCAATTCTATATCATTCATGGTACGCTGTTTTAATCTTTCCGCCTCAAGTATTTTTCCATTTTTCATAAAATATTTTACTTGTTGTTCTAGTTCTTCTTTAATAGTATTAACGGCATTCAAAATTTTTTCTTCTGTTGTTATAAATTCCTTTGTAGGATATATTATTACCCTATCAAGTTTTTCAATAATAGTTCTATTCAATGGATCAAAAGTAAAAATTCCGTCCACTTCATCTCCAAATAATTCTATTTTTATACCCTCATCTTGATAACTTGGAAATATTTCTACAGTATCCCCTTTTAGTCTAAAAACACCTTTTGATTCTATGTCATCTTTCCTTTCGTATCCAATCTTTGCAAGATGCGTCAAAAACTTTCCCAATTTAATATTTTGACCTATTTCTACCTTAAAATTTAATGCACTAAAATCTCTTGGATCACCACAATTGTATATAGCAGACACACTTGCTACTACAATGACATCTCTTCTTGTGAGTATAGACTTTATAGCACTCATTCTCATACGAGAAATAATCTCATTAATATCCGCATTTTTTTCAATATACAAATCTTTTGTTGGAATATAAGCTTCTGGTTGATAATAATCGTAATAGCTTACAAAAAATTCCACCTTATTTTCTGGAAAAAAACCCTTAAATTCAGAATACAACTGCGCGGCCAAAGTTTTATTTGGTGAAATAATTAAAGTAGGTTTTTGAATACCTTCAATAACCTTTGCCATTGTAAATGTTTTACCACTACCTGTTACCCCCAACAATGTCTGAACTTTGTGTCCACTTTTTAATCCATTAACTAATTTTTCTATAGCTTTAGGCTGATCCCCAGAAGGAACAAATTCAGAAATTACCCTAAACACCTTATAACCTCCTAGGTTCCACAAATAGTGTTTTGTAATTACTATATAAAACAAGTCCAGGTTTTAACCCCTTTGTTTTTCTAACATTCTTTGCCTTGGTATAATCCACAGGCACTTTCCCAGAATTTTTTCCTTTGCTATAACCTGCGGCTAAACTTGCTGCATATTCTATAACATCTTGATTTATTTCCTTTCCCGCATACTTTATTATTACATGTGCACCTGGCATCCCACTAGCATGGAACCAAATGTCTTCATCATTTGAATCTCTCACTAACATATCATTTTGCTTGTTGTTTTTTCCAATGTATATTACATACCCATCATACTCAACTTTTATAGGCTCAGATTCTTTACACCTCTTCTTTCTCTTCTTTGATCTTACAAGCCCAACATTTTCCATCTCATTTCTTATATCTTCAAGTTCGTTAAATTCATTTACCTCGTCTAATGTATACCACAACTGATAAAGATAATCTAATTCCTTCTCTAAATATTGTTTTCTCCCCATTAAACCTTTCACTTTTACTTTTAATTTGTTATACTTTTTAAAATAAAAATTTGCATTTTCAATGGCATTTTTATTCTTATCCAGTTCAACCAAAACAGTTTCTTGTGTTTCCCAATCTACTAATTCAACTCTATCAACACCTTTTGGGACTTCATAATAGTAGGCCTTTAAAAGCTCTCCATACTTTCTATAATCATCGTAATTTTTTGCCTTTTCCAATTCTTTGTTTATCTTTTCAAGTGCATTTTCAATTTTAATAATTCTTTTCACAATTACATTTTCAAGATTTTTTTTCATTTGAAACAAAACACTCTTTTGTTCCTTAAATTCGAAAAACACATTAATAGCGTCTTCTATTTTATCACAATGCCTTTTTCCACTAATTTGTAAATGACGTAAAGGAAACGCGGAAATCTCAACAGGCATGTTATTTTCATAGTATAAAAATAAACATCCCTTCTCAAAATCATTTAAAATACTTTTCAGTGCTTCATTAAAGCTCGTGTTCTGCATCCTAAACATTAATTCTCTTACCGTTATTTTTGAAAAACCCTGCACTCTTTTATACAGCATTCCTACATCACTTTCATCTTTTACTTCATATGGTGTTATCTTTTCGGACTTATAAACAATAAATTTCTCACCAGGATAGATAGTTCTATATCTATTCTTTATTCTTTTATACGCATCTAAAATCAACCCATTTTCAACCAAAATTATATTCGAATGTTTCCCCATAATATCAATATACAACTCATATACGTGTTTTTCACCTACTTCATCAATTTTAAATACAACCAATTTGAGTGTCCTTTCAAATTGAAAATCAATAACATCAAAAACAATTCCTCCTCTTAATCTACTTCTTAAATATTCTACAAAATAGTGTCTTTTTGGATCTTGCGGAAGATTTCTTTTTTCAAACGTAATATACGAAAAATTTGGATTTAATGATACTTTTAAATCAAAGCGTTGGAAACTAATATACACAACATTATTTTTGTAGTAAAAATTCCTTATATGCGCATTTAACAATTTTTCTCTTGCATAATCTACAAATCTCTTCATTACAAAACCATCATATGGCATTTTCTACCTCCTCTCACAAAATAAGTATATCATAAAAAAAGCGGCCCAAAGGGCCGCAAGCTTAATTATATCCAATAATTATTCTTTTCCTTCGAACCAGTATGAATAGTAGTCATCACCTGGTCTCATTGCGTTTGGATACCAACCTTTAAGCCATTTCCTGTGTACCCTTACTCCAACAGGTTGATAAAGTGGTACACTAATTGCGTAATCTATTACAAACTTTTGTACTTTTGCATACAGTTCTGCTCTCTTTGTTGCATCTGTTTCTGCAGCTGCTTGCTCAATCAATTCATCCAAGCTTTTTCCTCCAAGTTCTGGATGAGGAGTACTTACAAATTCGCGGAACTTTTTACCTTGTCTTGGTCCATAATCACCTTTAGAATCATAATATGTAAAGATAAAGTTATCTGGGTCAGGGAAGTCTGCAAGCCATCCAAGAATGAATATTGGGAGCTCACCACGTTTTGTTGCATCTAAGAATGTTGGCCATTGCAATCCAACAACGTCTATTTTAATCTTTGGATTCAACATTTCAAGATACATCTTAACCATCTCTGCTGTTCTTTGTCTTGCTTCGTTACCAAGGTTATATGCAACAGAGAACTTAAATCCTTTCTTCCAAGCTTCACCATTCCATGCTTTCATTAATTCTTGTCTTGCTTTAAACAAATTGAAATCGTAAAGTGGAAGTGATGGATCAAATCCAAGTAATCCCTCTGGTAATGCTGTTGGAACTCTCTTTGCAAAGCCTTTCAATACTTCGTTGATCAATGCATCGTAATTTATAACGTGTGCAATTGCTTTTCTTGCATGTACATCGTTAAAGAAATCAACTGGTATACCATTTCCATCAAGTTTTCCACTACCGATATACTTACTATCTTCCCTAATTGTCCAATTGAATCCCAATGCAGTAATTGAAAGTGTTGGAAGCCCTTCAATAATTTCAATATCTGGATTACCTCTAACTTGATCAAGGTATTGTATTGGGATATATGCAATATCTGCGTCACCTTTTTCGAGCATTGCTTTTCTCGTTGAGTATTCATCAATACCCCAAATTATCACTTTCTTAATCTTTGCAGGTTCTCTCCAATAATTTTCATTTGCTTCTAATATAACTTTTTGTTGTGCTCTATCCCATTCAACAAACTTGTATGGTCCAGTCCCCATTGCTGTTTGATAAAGTGGTGAATCTTCTTTTCTTTGATTGTGCCATTTCCACCATGTAGTTGGTTGTCCATCCCAAAGTCCTTGTTCGATACACCATTCTTTATCAAGGATTGCTCCCCAGTGTGCAGATTGTGCGATTACGTTCAAAAATGGACCATATGCTCTTTTAAGATGAAATACAACATTATCCCCTTCAACTTCAATTGCTTTATCTACTTCATCGTATACTTTCTTGAATACTTCCTCAGCTTCTGGAAGTGGGTTTCCATTTTCATCGAATAACTCATCATAATCTTTACCAGAAACTTCCTTTACTAGATCCTCAACACTCCAAACACCGAAAATTGAATACCAGAGCATCCAAACTGGCCCGCCAGCAGGATTGTAAAGTAATCCTCTTTCAAAACTGTATTCTACATCTTCTGGTGTTAAATCATTTCCATTGTGAAATTTGACACCTTTTCTAATTGGGAAAATATATGTTTTTCCGCCATCTTTAATAAGTCCGTTTTCAACTGTAGGAACTTCAGTTGAAAGTCTTGGTAAGAATTTGTTCAAACTTGAGCCATCGTATTGGATAAGGTTTTCGTATACTTGATAAAGAACCTCACCGCTTGCAGTATCATATGCCAAATGTGGATCAAGGGTATCTGGTTCACCAATAGTTGCATCCACCAAAACGTTCGGATCAGCTGCAAACAATGCGACAGCTAAAACTACCATCAAAAATACCAAAATCTTTTTCACAAAAATCCCCCCTCTTCTAGAGTATAATAGTGCTCGTAATTATTATACCACAAAAATTACAAAAAAATCAACTCTTTTACACTTATGAAAAAAATATTTCTTTTATTTAACTTTCATATATTTTGCCGTTGGAATAAACACTTTTATCTTTGTCCATGGTAACTCAACAATCTTAAAATTTGCATATAAAACTGTCCTATCAACTAATACTTTTCCAATTGGATCAGAAACACTTCCCAAAAAATACACTTGCTTATCTTTAAAGTTAACCTTATTTGGTGTTATTTTACCAAAATTCTTATACTCATATCTTTTATTTCCATATTTGAAAATTGCAATATCAAACAAAAAGATTTCATCTTCAAAAATAAAAGAAGAAATAGTGTAAAGTCCGCTTAAATCATTTGTTATTTCATATGCATAATTTAAATCAAAAATTACCTTCTTGACGGAACTAGCTGCAATATGTTCCAAATCAGCTATGTATTTATAAAAATTACCTTTTGAAAAATCAAATGAATATATAAAAATTTCCGCAATATCTTCACCATAAACTACTTTAATTGCAGGTAATGGGATAAATTTTTCTCGTTCGATAACACTAATATCTAAATTTTCTCCTGGTATATCAATCTTCAACCTCTTTTTCCTAAGTATATCCCCCAAATACGGGAAAATGTATCTCGCAAAAAATTGCTTTTCTCCATTTCCAAACCTTGAAAAGTATTCTTCTATCTTTACACCATCAACCACTAACAATTCAACATCATTTTTCAATTCACATTGACTATTTATTATAATATATTTACCATTTACGTATCTTAATTCAAAAGGCAAGACATTTGTTGTTTTCGCGGAAATAGGCAAGAAAAAATATACACCTGGAAGACTTGAAAAACGTTTTAAAAGAAAAACATAGAATTCATAACGATTCATGCGTTTGTAAATTTTTATATAGTCACTTTGAAAATCTTCCACATAGTGTATCTTCAGCTGACTTATTAAATAATCAACATCTTTTTGTAAGGTTTTCTGTGAATATGGCATATATTTAAATAAATAAGGTGAAACTATAAAAAAAACAATAACTACACTTACAAATATCAAAGAAAAATTTAAAAATTTTCTCACAAAACTCCTCCCATTTCCACATTATACAAACATATTATACAAAAAAGTTCTTGATAAAAAAAGAGATTTATGGTATCATTTCAATGCATGGGTGCGTAGCTCAGTGGGAGAGCGCTTCCTTCACACGGAAGAGGCCGCAGGTTCAATCCCTGCCGCACCCACCAAAAGGGGCCTTCTGGCCCCTTTTTGTGATAAAATAAATTAGGGGTGAAATCTTGAAATATATAATGTATATTTTTGGAACTATATTAGCAACATTTGGATTTATATTATTTTCTTTATACATTTCACTTTTCCTTTTTTCTCCAATAATAGAAAATATTTTTGCAATTGATATGAATATATCATCTGCACTATTGATAATTTCGGTATCTTTTACAATAACCGGTATTTTCCTAGGATTTTATTCTATTTCAAAAGATAATTGGGAATATGCCAATATATGGATTTTTGTATCTATTGTTCTAAGTGTTACCTCTTTTATATTTCAACTCTATAAACTTGCATCGCTAGGGCCAACATGGATTGGAATTGAATTTTTTGGAACAGAAGGGAATAAAATTGAAGCAATGTATATTGACATGCTTCTTTTTATAGTAAATCTTTGTGTTTTAGTAATAACATCCACAGTTGGTTATAATATAAAAAGAGGTAAAAAATGAAAGTTTTAGGTCTTATTGTTGAATACAATCCATTTCATAATGGTCATTTGTATCACTTAAACAAAGCAAAAGAAATAGTAAAACCAGATTTCACCATTGCCGTTATAAGCGGTAATTTTTGTCAACGTGGTGAGCCTGCAATAATTGACAAATTTTCCCGTGCAGAAATTGCACTTAAAAATGGTATTGATGTAGTTTTTGAACTACCTGTTGTTTATGCACTACAGGATGCCGGAGGTTTTGCATATGGCGCTATCAGTCTTCTTGATAAATTAAAAATCGTTACCGATATTGTCTTTGGAAGCGAAAGCGCCGATAAACAATTTATCACAGAAGTTGCAAAAGTACTTTCAATTAATTCTACAGAATTTGATAAATTACTAAAAAAAGAACTTAAAAAAGGCATATCATTTCCAAATGCCAGAAAATTTGCTTTAAAAGAATTCCTAAAAAAAGATGTAAATTTTATCAAAAAAATAGAAAATTCAAATGATATACTGGGAATTGAATATGTAAAATCTATACTAAAACTAAATAGTAACATAAAATACAACGTAATCAAAAGAATTGGTGCAAGATATAATGAATTAAACCTAACAAATAAATATTCATCTGCAACTGCTATTAGAAATGCAATAAAGATGGATAAGGAGTTTAAAGAATTTGTACCGGATTCTTCATATGAGATTTTAAAACATACCTTCTTAAAAGGAAAAGGTCCTGTGTTTTTAGAAGACATGGAACAATTCATACTGACATTTTTAAGATTAAAAAGAAGAGAAGACCTAAAGAAAACATACAGTTTTAATGAAGGATTAGATCAACGATTCATTAATGCAATTAAAAATTCTACAACACTTTCTGAATTTCTCGATAATGTAAAAACAAAAAGATTTACTTATTCAAGAATTAGAAGGGCAATATTTCACGCAATATTCAATTTTGAAAAAGAGTACATTGATTTTTCAAATAAGTTAGGTGTGCAGTACGCCAGAATTCTAGGCTTCACAAGAAAAGGACAAAAATTACTCTCCAAAATCAAAAATGTCTCAAAAATTCCAATAATTTCAAATCCTTCATTAAAAGACAAAATTTTAAAAAAGGCACTATCTAGTGAAAAATTCGAAATCAACAAATGTTTATTTAATTGGCAATTTAAAAAAGATATCTTGGCATCAAATATATACACAATGTTTTATCCTAAAAAAACTCAAAGAAAATACGGAGTTGATTTTAGAAAACCAATAATAATTGAGGGAGAAAATGAACGAAATAATTATCGTTCCGACAGAAAAAGAATGTAATATAAACGGGTATTTTCACATTCCATCTTATGATATCTTCCCATTTGAAGAAATAGAAAATTCTTGGTATGTACGCTCCAAAAGAATATACGCGCTTTATCTTGCACTTGAAGGAAAATTAAAAGCCGTTTCCACACTTTATTCCTTAACAAGATACGTCATGCCGCCTAACGTTTTCAAAAAATATATTTTTAAATTAAAACCAGGTGATAGACTCAATTCACCTGAGATGTTATTTTCAAATTTAGGATATGAAAGAACATACAACGTAACAGAAGGAGGACAATTTTCAATAAGAGGAGATATAATAGATTTTTTTGGTCCCAGTAACATTCCAACTCGTATTGAATTATTTGAAAATACAATAGAAGAAATAAGAATATTTGATATTGCAACCCAAAAAAGTATTAAAAATATCAAACATGCTCTTATCCTACCGGCCAAAGAGTATATTGGAAAAGTAACACATGAAACTATCTTAGGCGAAAAATACAACGGTACATTTATAGACTATGATATAGAATTTAAAATAGTGAATACAAAAAGATGCATTGAGGAATACGTAAAAAAAGAAAGGGAAATAAGAGAACTTATAATAAATCAAGACTTAAGAAAAAAGTATATAAAATTTTCGGGAATAGATTACACAAAAATTATAACTCTATCGAAAGAAAGCGACATAGAATTAAAACCTGTGAAAAATGAAAAAGAAATTAATTCCATACCAGTTATAAGCGAAGAAGAGTTTGAAATAGGAGAACTAGTCGTACATAAAGAATACGGTATAGCAAGATTTGAAGGTATTACAAAAATATTACAAAAAGGTCTTGAAAGGGAATTTTTAATACTTCAATTTAAAGATTCAAAACTATTTGTACCAACTGATAGATTAGATTTAATCCAAAAATATATTGGAGCAAAAGATACCATACAATTAGATAGTTTGAAAAAAAATAACTGGCAAAAAAAGGTTAAAAAAGTTAGAAAAGAAATTCAAAATACAGTAAAAGAACTCTTGAGATTAAATGCCCTACGAAAAAAAACAAAAGGGTTATCACTACCAGGAGATCCTGAACTTGAAAAAGAGTTTGCAAAAACTTTTCCACACATTGAAACAGAAGATCAACTAAAGGCTATAGAAGAAGTAAATAACGACTTAATGTTAGATAAAAACATGGATAGACTTATTGCTGGAGACGCCGGTTATGGAAAAACAGAAGTTGCCATGCGCGCTGCTTTTAAAACTGTTGTTTCCGGGAAACAAGTAGCAGTTTTAGTTCCGACGACTGTACTTGCAAGACAACACTTTGAAACATTTAAAAAAAGGTTTGAAAAATTTGGAATAAAGGTAGAACTATTCGACAGCTCTCTTACCCAAAAACAAAAGGAAAAAGTCAAAGAAAATATAAAAAAGGGGATCACAGACATTGTAATAGGAACACATGGAATCATTTCCTCGATAAAATTCTCCGATTTGGGACTTTTAATAATAGATGAAGAACAAAGATTTGGTGTCCATCAAAAAGAGTCATTTAAAAAAGTAAGAATAAATTTGAATATCCTTTCAATGAGTGCTACACCAATTCCGCGTACTCTACATATGGCATTAAGTGGTCTTAAAGACATGTCCATTTTAAAAACTCCACCTATTGGAAGAAAAAATATACAAGTTTTTGTAAGTAAATTTGATGAAAAAATTACTAAACATGCTATCTTAAGAGAAATAAACAGAGGAGGTCAAGTAATATACGTACACAACAGAGTAAACTCCATTGAAGAAGTAGCAAATAACCTTAAAAAGATAGTTCCAGAAGTAAAAATAGACATAGCCCATGGTCAACTTCCAAAAAGAAAAATGGAAAAAGTCATAAAGGAATTTTACAATGGAAAATTAGATGTACTTGTTTCAACATCTATTATTGAAAATGGAGTTGATATACCAAATGCAAATACATTAATAGTTGATGATGCTCACAGATACGGCCTTTCACAACTTTATCAACTAAGAGGCAGAGTGGGAAGATCAAAAAAAAGGGCATTTGCATACTTTTTTTATCCAGAAAAAATAAATAAGGTTGCAACAGAAAGGCTTAAGGCAATTAAAGAAATTATGGGACCGGGAAGTGGTTTTCAAATAGCTTTAAAAGATATGGAAATAAGGGGAATTGGAAATATTTTGGGACTTGAACAACACGGCTTTATAAACGAAATAGGCTTAAATTATTATTTTGAAATACTAGATGAAGTATTATCAAATATGGAAGGGAAAATACAATCAAAAGTAACAACAGAATTGTTAGGAATGAAAGGTTCAATTGTTATTCCAGATAATTATGTAAATGATCCCGTTGAAAGGCTCAGACTCTATAGAAGAATTTCTTCTTTTTCTAATGAAAATGAAATAAATGAAATATTCGATGAATTTAAAGATAGATTTGGAACACCTCCTCAAAGTGTTTTAAATCTTCTAAAATATGCCAAAATAAGAATTTTAGCTTCAAAAAAGGGTATTTCAAAAATTATCTTTAAAGATGAAGCAATAATTGCATACACAAACGGCAATTTAAAAATTGACCTTCCTCATATATATAACGAAAGAGAAAAATCATATATAATATACTCAGATGAAGAAACATTTCTAAAATTTTTGCAGAAATAAAGGAGAGCTTTTCCTAAAAAATACCAAAAATTTTTTTGATTGGATACTCTACATTATAACTTTTCTCTATTTTGAAAAAAGCCTCAAGCTAAATAAAAAATTTGAAATTTTTCAAAAAAGATCACTTAGAAATTTTATTTCTCATAGAATTTATACTATCTATTATTGCCGTAGCACGCTTTTCTCCTATACCTTCAACCTCTTTTAATGCGGAAAAATCAGCGTTACTCAAGGAAAAGACATTTCCAAATGCCTTGACCACATTATGCGTTATATTCATTGGGATCTTTGCCACATTTCTCAACAACCTATATCCCCTTGATTGTACATGATAATCACTTAATTGATTTATATTTGCAACGTCATCATATCCTAGCAACCTTGACGTAGATATTGGCCTTCTTTCTTTATAATTTTTTAAAGTACTTATTATTTGTTCTACTACATCTTCATCTTCTATATCTTCTTTGTAATAATCCAATATAAGGTTTTTGATTATATCTTCGATATCGACCATTATTTCTTCCAGTTGCATTGATGCTAACCTTCCCTCAACTCCGAGTTCTATTACATAAGGATCTATTTCCTCTCTAATTTTTAAAATTTCAATGCCCTTGTTTATAATTTCAACCACATCAATTAAATTGACCCTATTTTCAATTTCAAGAATATCCAAATTCAAGATCATTTTATCAAAATTTTGTCTGTATTTTTCCAGTGTATTTAACGCTTGATTAACTCTTGTAATTAAAAAGTTAATATCGTTAATTATATACCTGTAATTTTTGTAATACAAACTAATAATGTTCCTTCTTTTTGATACAGCAATCACCAATTCTCCTATCTGCTTTGCCACTCTCTCTGCAGTTCTATGCCGTGTACCCGTTTCACTAGTTGGTATACTCGCATCTGGCACAAGATGCACATTTGCAGCAAGTATTTTTGTTACATTATCATCTACCAAAATTGCACCATCCATCTTCGCAAGTTCATACAGTTTTTCTGGCATAAAAGGTATATCAAGCTTAAATCCTGCTTGAAAAATTTCCTCATTTTCTTTAAATTTTTCCTCGGGAATAAAAACAATTAAAGCACCAAAATTTGCCAAAACTATATCATCTAATGCCTTTCTGAGTTTTGTACCTGGTGCTAGCAACTTTATTTTTGAAACCAATTCTTGCGGAATAGACATAAAACCCCACCTTGTATTTTTTTACACAAAAAGATTATAACATAAAAAAACGTGCTTGGTAAAACCAAGCACTTTTATTTTACCATATTTAAGAAATATTCGTGCACTCTAGTATCATCTGTCAATTCAGGATGAAAAGATGCCACAAGAACATTCTTTTGTCTTAACAAAATTGGCGAATTTTCATAAGTTGATAAAACTTCCACATTGTTTCCATAATCCACAACCTTTGGAGCTCTTATAAACACCGCCTTATATGGCTTTTTAAATCCTTTTATTTCAACTTCCGTTTCAAAACTGTCAACCTGTCTTCCATATGCATTTCTCTCAACTTTTATATCTATGACTTTTAGGGAATCCTGTTTGAAATTTACCACTTCTTTCGAAAGTAATATCATACCTGCACACGTACCAAAAACTGGAAAACCATTTGAAATTCTTTCTCTTAATTTTTCATATAAATTTACCATTCTCATTATTTTTATCATTGTAGTAGATTCCCCACCTGGTATAACCAATCCACTAACTTCATCTAAATCTTCGGGTTTTCTGACTATCAAAACCTCCACACCAAGTCTTTCAAGCATTTGTTTGTGTTCTCTAAAATCTCCCTGTATTCCAGAAACTCCTATTTTCAAATTACCATCCCCTCTCTTGGAGTCTCACATCAAGCTCCTCTATTTCAATCCCCTCCATTGGTTGACCTATATCTTCTGAAATTTTCAACAACATTTCTGGATCATTCCAATACGTTACAGCCATAACTATTGCCTTTGCCATTTTAGCTGGATCTTTAGATTTAAATATACCACTTCCAACAAATACCCCATCAGCTCCCAACATCATCATCAAAGCTGCGTCTGCAGGAGTGGCAACTCCACCAGCTGCAAAATTAACAACGGGCAGCCTTCCAAGCTCTTTTATCTTTGCTACCAAATTAACTGGTGCACCTATATTTTTTGCAAAAGTTACAAGTTCTTCGTCTGGCATGTTTTTAACCATTCTAATCTCATCCATAACTGTTCTCATGTGCTTTACGGCTTCAACAACATTTCCCGTACCTGCTTCACCTTTCGTTCTAATCATTGCAGCACCTTCCGAAATTCTTCTCAAAGCTTCTCCTAAGTTTCTCGCTCCACAAACAAATGGCACATTAAAATCCCATTTATTTATATGATATTTATCATCAGCTGGTGTAAGCACTTCTGATTCATCTATAAAATCAACTCCCAAAGTCTCTAAAATTCTTGCTTCTGCAATATGTCCAATTCTTACTTTAGCCATGACTGGAATTGAAACTGCGTCCATAATTTCTTTAATTTTAGAAATACTTGCCATCCTTGCAACTCCACCTGCTTTTCTTATATCAGCAGGTACTCTCTCCAAAGCCATTACTGCCACTGCACCAGCTTCTTCTGCAATTTTTGCTTGTTCTGCAGTTGTAACATCCATGATTACTCCACCTTTAAACATCTCGGCAAATCCTTCTTTGACCATCCATGTCCCCTTTTCATTCATTTTAAACACCTCCAAATCATATTATTATTGTCTCCGTATATTCCCCAAACACTTCTCTTAATGCATTACTAATTTCTCCCACAGTTGCATAAGATTTCACTGCTTCAATAATATAGGGCATCAAATTTTCATCAGAAGATGCCGCTTTTTTTACACTCAAAAGTACTTTTTTTACTTTTTCGTTATCTCTCTTTTCTTTCAACTTCTTCAACTTTGCTTTCTGCTTTTCCTCAAGTTCCGGTTTTACCTTCAATACCTCTTTTTGTGATAAATCTTCTTCTATTTGGAATTTATTTACTCCAACTATTATTTCTTCTTCATTCTCTATAGAAAGCTGCATTTTGTACGCACTTTCATGTATCTCTTTTTGCACATAACCCGTTTCAATAGCTTTAACCATTCCACCCATTGCATCTATCTTTTCAATATACTTCATTGCTTCTTCTTCTATTTTGTTCGTTAAGGATTCAATAACATAAGAACCACCAAGTGGATCTATGGTATCTGCAACACCAGATTCATACGCAATAATCTGCTGTGTCCTCAACGCAATTCTAACTGATTCTTCAGTTGGTAAACCTAATGCTTCATCATAACTATTAGTATGGAGTGACTGTGTACCACCTAACACAGCAGCAAGCGCTTGCAAAGTTACCCTTATTATGTTATTTAAAGGTTGTTGTGCAGTTAATGTTGAACCACCTGTTTGAGTGTGAAATCTCAACATCATTGCTTTCTCATTTGTAACACCAAATCTCTCTTTCATAATTTTCGCCCAAAGCCTTCTTGCAGCCCTAAACTTTGCTATTTCCTCAAGGAAATTATTATGCGCTGCAAAGAAGAAAGAAAGTCTTCTTCCAAATACATTTGGATCTAAACCTGCTTTAATTGCTGTTTCCACATAAGCAATAGCATCTGCGAGTGTAAATGCTACTTCTTGTACTGCTGTGGACCCTGCCTCTCTTATATGATAACCACTAATACTTATCGGATTCCATTTTGGCATATTCTTAGAACAGAATTCAAATATATCTGTTATTATTTTCATAGAAGGTTGTGGCGGGAAGATATATGTTCCTCTTGCAATGTATTCTTTTAATATATCATTTTGAATTGTACCAGATAATTTTTCCATTGGAACTCCTTGTTTTTCTGCAACTGCAATATACATCGCAAGAAGAATTGAAGCGGTACTATTTATAGTCATTGAAGTGCTAACTTTATCAAGTGGTATCCCATCAAAAAGCACTTCCATATCTTCCAGTGAATCTATAGCAACACCTACTTTTCCAACCTCACCTTCGGCCATTGGATCATCTGAATCATATCCTATTTGAGTTGGTAAGTCAAAAGCAACAGACAACCCCATCTGACCTTGTTCTAGCAAATATTTATACCTCTTATTTGATTCTTCTGCTGTTCCAAATCCCGCGTATTGTCTCATAGTCCAAAACCTTGCCCTGTACATAGTAGGCTGAACTCCTCTTGTGAAAGGATAACTACCAGGAAATCCTAGATCTTCTAAGTAATTAAACCCCTCAATATCAACCGGAGTATACAACCTTCTAAATTCATATCCAGAAGTAGATTTAAATTCACTCTTTCTTTCTGGAAATCTCTCAACGGCCTTTTTTACTTTTTCTTCATAATCTTTCATTTTTGTCTCTATTTCTTTTAGTTTTTCTTCATCGAACATATTTTGACCTCCTTGTATTGTCTTACACAAATATTATCCAATATCTTTTTTAATCTGTCTATAACCGTTTAAATACTTATTTCTCAGTATGACCGCGTCTTCATAACTAATTGTCGAAAAATTTCCAATATTCAAAGTATATAAATATATTTCAGCTGTCTTTTCACAAACTAAGCTTGCAGTCAGTGCTTCATCAATATCAAAACCTACTGTTATTAGTCCATGGTTTTTTAATATAACTGCATTGTTATCAGAAAGAGCATCTACAACATTTTTTGCAAGTTCAATACTTCCAGGAAGAGCGTATTCTGAAACTTTAATTTCTGGCCCTAAAATCATAACTGCATCTTCTATCAATGGGGGTATTTCACTTGATACTACTGAAACAGTGGTCGAAAACACAGGATGCGTATGGACTATTGCATTAACATCTTTGCGATTCTTATAAATTTCCAAATGCGTTGGAAGTTCTGAGGAAGGTTTCAAACCATCCATCAAACGCCCATTAAAATCAACAACACTTATCATTTCTTCTTTCAACTTATCATACGGTATACCTGATGGCGTTATATAAACATAATCTTTATCCCTAATTGAAATATTTCCCCAAGTTCCTTTAACTAATCCATTTCCCACAATAAATCTAACAGCCCTTAATATCTCTTCTTTCATCCTTTTCCTTTAAACCTCCCACCTTCATTTTCTAAGCCAAAGATATTACCATACCCTTTCAAGGCTTTTTCACCAGCTTTTAAATCTTTGGCTTGAACTTTTAATTTATCTATAATTTTTTTTATCTTTTTCTTTCGTATTTGATCCTTTTCATAAATCAATTTTAACACTTCTTTTGGAAGTTTAGAATTTATAAATTTTTCACGTTCATCAAGTAACTTATTTAACAATTCAAAATCTTCTTTTTCAATACACTCATCTATCTTTCTTTCTAAATCTAGTAACTCTTCAAATTCCAATGTATTACCTCCCAATCTTTTTCAAAACTTTCAGCAAAAGACTTCATCGAAATATTTGCTACGGGATGTTTGAAATTTTCCAATATCTCTGCCATAGGAACCACAAAAAAACTTCTTTTTTCAAAATCATAATGTGGAACTTTCAAATTTTCCATATCAACAACCAAATTACCGTAAAACAAGATATCAATATCTATGATCCTTGGACCCCATTTTATTGTTCTTTTTCTTCCCATATCATTTTCTATTTTCAATAATTTATTTAAAAGCTTCAATGGCGATAAATCTGTATCAATTTCCACAACAATATTGTAAAAATCATCTTGCTCTGTATATCCATAAGGCTTTGTAACATAAATGCTTGATACTTTTAATATCTTCAAATTTCTTTTTTCCAGTAAAGTCAAAGCATCTATTAAATTCTTTTCTTTGTTTCCTATATTTGTCCCCAATCCTAAAAAAACTTTCCCAAATTGACGTTCCAAAATAACAGTGGAAAAGGCAAATGTATCATGCGATAATGATATGTGACAAAAATTAAATCCTCCAAAATCTTTGTGAAAAATAACATAAGGTTTTCCACGTTTATTGTTTAAGATTGAAATATCTTTAAAAGAATTACCGTTAATTCCTGTCCCAAGGGCCTTAAAAAAAGATTCCTTTAGAGAAAAACGCCCAGCTATATATTGGGCGTTTAATTTTTCTTTTTTTTCTATTTCAGTTAAAACTCTATTTGCTATCTTCTCTGAAACACGCTTAATATTAACAATATCTGTACCTAATCCAATAATCAAATGGGATAACCTCCTTCATATTCATCCACCAACGCAAAATCAACGCGTATTTTTTCCTCATATTTTTCCCTAAGATATTTTCTTCCAACTTCACCTAAAATTGCATAAATCAACAAATATTCGTCTGTATCAGCTAATACACCTATTTCTCTCTTCAATTTTTCTAACTCAGGTTCAAGTAAATCTGCCGGTCTACAATCTATAGGTTTTTCATCACCCAAAATTTTTTCCATTAATTCTTTATCAATTGGAGCAGGAGGTCTTCCATACATCCCTTTCGCATAATTCCTCACTTCATTTGTAACCTTTTTATACCTTTCGCCAGATAAAACATTTAAGACCGCCTGTACTCCAACAATTTGACTAGTTGGAGTAACAAGTGGAGGATATCCCAAATCCTTTCTCACTCTGGGTATTTCATCTAAAACATCTTGAAGCTTATGTAACATCTTTTGTTCTGAAAGTTGTTTTACTAAATTTGAATACATCCCACCTGGAACTTGTGAAACTAAGATCCTATAGTCTATACTTTTCATCATTACATCATATTCTTTGTATTTTTCTCGTATCTTTGTAAAATATTCCACAAGATAAGCTATACTTTCCCAGTTTATTTCAGGAATATTTCTATATTCTCTAACTGCATAATACATTGATTCAAATGGTGGTTGAGCAGTTCCAGATGCAAAAGGTGATAAAGCCGTATCCAAAATATCAACACCAGCTTCAACTGCTGAAATGTAATTTAAATCTCCCAATCCAGATGTACAATGTGTGTGTAATTCAACTGGTACATTAAATCTTTCTTTTAATGTTTTTACCAATTCAAAACTTTTTTTTGGAGTCAACAACCCCGCCATATCTTTTATACACAAAGAATGCACACCACGTTCAACTAATTTCTGTGCAAAAGAAATATAATATTCAGTTGTGTGGACAGGACTTATTGTGTAGGAAATAGCCCCTTGCACATGTGCCCCGTTTGCCAAAGCCACCTCTATACTTTTTTCAAGATTTCTTATATCATTCAACGCATCGAAAATCCTTATTTTGTCCACACCATTTTCAATCGCTTTTTTTACAAACAATTCAACTACATCATCGGCATAATGCCTATACCCAACTAAATTCTGCCCTCTAAGCAACATCTGAGTTTTTGTGTTTTTTAATTTAGACTTAATTGTTCTGATACGCTCCCATGGATCCTCTTTTAAAAATCTTACACATACATCAAAAGTTGCACCACCCCAAACTTCCATAGCATTAAATCCCAAAGAATCCATGGATTCCAATGCAGGAATCATATCAATTGTTCTCATTCTAGTTGCAATTAAAGACTGATGACCATCCCTTAGTGTGGTATCTACGAACATATTATTCCTCTCCTTTTTCATTTTCAAAATTAAGTTTTCTAGAAACTTTCTTTAACATTACAAACTCTAGTTCATCACCTTCTTTGATATCATCAAAATTTTCCAATTTAATGCCACACTCTTGAGGTGCTTCTACTTTCTTAACATCTTGTTGGTAATGTTTTAGCGATTCTATCTTTCCCTCGTAAATTAACTTTCCCTCTCTATACAACTTGACCATTCCATTTCTTTCAACAAATCCTTCAAGCATTTGTACACCTGCAATACTTCCAACTTTCTTTATCTTAAAAACTTTTTTAACTTCTCCCCTACCTGTTATTTCTTCTACTTCTTCAGGTTCAAGCATCCCTTCAAGAGCTGCTTTTAAATCCTCTATCAATTTGTAAACTATTGAGTAAGTTTTTATTTGAATACCTTCGGCTTCTGCCATTTTTCTGGCTTTGCCGTCTGCTTTTACTCTAAATCCTAAAATTATCGCATCAGAAGCCGTAGCAAGCATAACATCACTACTTGTAATTGCACCTACACCAGAATGAATTATATTAATTTTAATCTCCTCACTCTGCAACTTATTAATCGCACCCTTTAACGCTATCATAGAGCCCTGTGTATCAGCTTTTAAAATCAACTTTAATTCTTTTTTTTCCGATTCTTCCATCATCTTTAATATTTCTTCTAACTTCATATGTCTTTTTCTCTTTAGCTCCTTTTGTTCCTGTTCCGCAATTTTTCCTGTAATTTCCCTAGCCTTCTCCAAACTTTTTACGGTATAAACTACCCCGTGTGAATTTGGTAACTCTTCAAAACCTACGACCATAACAGGAGTTGAAGGGCCAGCTTCCTTTATCCTTTGACCTTTATCATTTACCAATGCTTTAACTTTCCCCATAACTTTTCCCGAAATTACATAGTCACCCACTTTCAATTTTCCATCTTTAATAATTACATTTGCAACGGGCCCAAATCCCCTATCAAGTTTTGTTTCTATTATCACAGCTCTCACAGGACCATTTGGAAGTCCCTTTATCTCTTGCATTTCCGCAACTAATAAAATCATCTCAAGTAGTGTATCTACATTTTGACCTTTTTTTGCGGAAATGGGAACAACTATGGTATCCCCACCCCACTCTTCTGGTATTAAATTCAATTTATTTACAAGTTCTTGTTTTGTTTTTTCTACATTGGCATTTGGTTTATCTATCTTGTTAATTGCAACAATTATGGGCACATTAGCAGATTTTGCGTGGTTATATGCTTCAACAGTTTGAGGCATAACACCATCATCAGCTGCAACAACGAGAACTGCTATATCCGTTGCTTGGGCACCTCTTGCGCGCATTTCTGTAAAAATTTCGTGCCCTGGAGTATCTATAAAAGTGATAATTTTCCCATTTGTTTCCACTTGATATGCACCTATACTTTGTGTTATACCCCCCTCTTCTCTTTCAGCCACCCTAGTTTTTCTTATAAAATCCAAAAGAGTTGTTTTACCGTGATCAACGTGACCCATTACAGTAACAATAGGAGGTCTTTCTACTAATTCCTTTCCTTCGGAATATTTTTGCTCAAAATATCTTTCAATTTCTTCCAACGGATTTTCTCTAACTTCTTCTTTTTCTTCTACATCAAAGGATATTTTCGCATCATACATTTTTGCTATTTTTTTTGCAAGTTGCAAATTCAAAGTTTGCCCAGGCTTTAGAACTTCACCTTTCATAAAAAAATCTTGTATTATTCTATTTTGAGGAATCCCTATTTTTTTGGAAAATTTATCTAATTTCAAATCTTCCTCGGTAAGTTTAATTATATCCTTCTTTTTCTTTGTTACCTCCTCTTTTTCCACACTCTCTTTTTTCTTTCTTTTTACTTTTTCCTCTTCACCATCAAGAAGCTCATACTCTTCATAAATTAACTCTTCTTCCCCGTACATTTCAAGTAATAAATTTACCGTTTCCTCATCAATATAACTCATATGGCTTTTTATTTCAATACCTAAATCAGCCAATTCCTTCATTAAATCTCTCGTATCCATTTCAAGCTGTCTTGCAAGCTCATATACTCTTAATCGAGCCATTGAATCACCTCCAAAACTCCTATTATTTCCTCATTTTTTTCATAACTTTGTGCTCCTTTTCAATTTCAACTATTAAATCGGAAAGTTTCCAATTCAAATTAGTTGGGGTGGTAGTTGCAAAAATCAACTCCTTTTCTGGAAAATTTTCCTTTAATATCTTCATTACTTTAAATATATCATCTTTTTCAAATCCGTGTAATATAACAAACCTTTTGTCCTCCATATAATCTCACTCCTAGACTATAATTTCAAGTCTTTTAATGACTTTTGGGAATTCACAATAGACTTTATCACTTCTACTATAACACTAAATTCATTAGACGTCTCTGATAATATATTAACCGATTCAGACAAAACTGTTGATTCTTCTTTTAAATTTTCCTCAGTTATATTAAGTAAATTTCTAGAGTTTTCCATAACTTTAATGTTATCTTTCATGTAATCCATGGAATTTGCCAAAGCATTTTGTACCGCATCAAAAAGCTTTTGAATCTCATTTAAAGAACCAAGTGAATCCTTTATAGAAGTAGATATTTCCGCAATAATTTTTGATATATTATTTGATGCACTTTGAGATTCCTCTGCAAGTTTTTGGATTTCTGAAGCAACCACTGCAAATCCTCTTCCGTATTCTCCGGCCCTTGCTGCTTCAATTGAAGCGTTTAAAGCTAATAAATTTGTTTGTTTTGCAATCTTTTGTATAGCCTTCACCAAATCTCCAACTTTGCTAAATTTTTCAAAAGTTTCCGATGTTTTTTGTATAGTCTCACTAAATTTATTTGAAACTGTATTTACATCTGTTCCAAGATTTTTTAAATCATTATCTATCTTTTTATTTATTTCATAGGCATTTTCTATATTTTTCAATATCTCATTACTTTCCCTTGAAAAATTCCCCAAAAGATTATCAATATCTTTGCTTAGCTTTTCAAATCTTTCCGTTATTTTCTCAATTTCCCCTTTTATTTCAGAAATCCTTGAAACTAAAACCTCATCTAATTGATCCATAAAGGATAACATTAAATTTTGCACGTAAAAAGCAGAAGAAAGTGTATTTAACGTATCTTTATCTATCTTCATATTATCATCTCCCGTAAAATTCTTCAATTATGTCAACTCCACATTTTAAGTTTTTAAACCAATTTAAAAAATCTCTTGCTGCTTTATCTTTTAACAATGTTCCATGTTGAGGAGCAATTATAGAAATCTCATATTTTGAAACCATATTCACCCACTTACTACAAGCCTTGTTTGAACTCATATACCTTTTGTGAAATCCTTCCATGTATTCCAACAATTCACCAAAATTATCCTCAATCATTTGTACTCTTTTATTAAACGGTAAAACAGAAACACCGATATCACCCGAAAAGAGAATTTTCGAAATAGGATCATATACATTAAAATTTCCAGGTGCGTGTAAAAAATGGGCCGGAATAAAATCTAATTTATATCCGCTAAAATTCATATTAACATTGCCTTTATCTTTAATTCCAACAACTCTTCTTTTATCATACACACCAAAATGTGGTAAAAATCTCACCCAAAGTTCAGATATATATATTTTTGCATTAGTAGCTATAGAAAGCCACATTGTAACACCAGAAGATACATCGGGATCCTGGTGAGAATAAAAAATACCTTCTATATTCTTCGGAGATATTATCTCTGAGACATTTGCAAGTACTCTCGGAAAGACATGTGCACCACCTGGATCAAGCAAAAAACCTTTATTTCCATGGACGATTAAATACTGATTTGTAGGTACTAAACCACCTTCTTCTGTTTCTTCCCAGCCAAGTAAATAATATTTATGTTCACCGTCATCGTACAAACACAAATTTTTCATATTTGCACCTCCTTCTACCGCTTTATATTATATTATACCAGATATCTAAAACTACCAATTAAGATACTCTTACAATTTTAACAGATTTTACAATATTTTTACTTGAAAAAAAGGTAATTACATTATAGAATTAAATGCTAAAAATTTGAGATAAAAGGAGGAAAAAGATGGAAAAATACTATGAAAAGCTCATTACACTTTCTGGGATTTTTACCGCCGTTATTATAATCTCAAACATTATTGCAGGCAAATTGGTTAATATAGGTCCTTTTGTTATCACTTTATCTGTATTAATATATCCTCTAAGTTTTGGGATATCAAACATAGTATTTGAGATATATGGAGAAAAAATCGCAAAAAAGGTCATCAAGATTGGATTTATATCGTCTTTAATATTGGTTATTTATTCTTATATTGTAATTCTTTATCCACCTGCAAGTATTTTTAACAAAAACACCGCTTATGTAGCTGTATTTAATTCTACTCCGAGAATAATTCTTGCTAGTTTTTTTGCTTATCTTTCCGCACAATATACAAACGTTTGGGCATTTAACTTGCCCAAAAGGTTATTTAAAATAAATAACGTAATATTTAGAAATACATTTTCAATGGTTATAACTCAACTAGTTGACTCTATAGTATTTGTTTTAGTTTCTTTCTTATGGACTTATGATCTAAATGTATTAATGAACATGGTAATATCCCAATATATCGTAAAGTTAATACTCTCGAGTCTAAATAGCCCAATAATAAACATAAGTATTCAAAGATTAAAAAAAGACCTGGCATTTGAAGAATAACCCGCAAAAGTTGCGGGTTATTCTTTTATTTTCTTCATTTAAAACTCACGTGAAAGAGAATATCCAAGTAATCTTGATATTATCCTTGGTATATCCGTGTTGTCCATAAATCCATTGAAATTTTCCGCACCTGGACCAAACGCAAATATTGGAACTGGAGCTGCCGTATGTTTATAAGCAGTCCAACCAACAAGTGCTTTTTCGCTTAATATTCTTCCAAGCAAACTTGCTGCTTTATATGGATTACTTGAATTTTTTGTTTGTTTTAATAATTGAATTTCCTTATCTGAAAGTTCAACGTTGAAATAACGCTTTATGGTTTTCCTAAATTCTTCTTCATTGTTAACATCGTAGTTTTTCATTATCCAGTCTGCTGTCTTTTTATACCCTTTTATTACATCTATATATAATGAATATTCTCCTGTTGAAAGACCTAACCCTCCTGTTTCATGATCACTTGTAATAACAATTAACGTATTTGGATGTGTTTCAAGAAATTTTAATGCCACTTCCACTGCTTTATCAAATTCCATTACTTCTTTCCACACACCATATACATCATTTCCGTGGGCTTCCCAATCAATTTGTGAACCCTCTACCATTAAGAAAAATGGCTTTTCATCTTTGGAAAGTAGGCAAAGTGCCTTTTCGACCATTTCATAAAGCATAGGTTGTTCATCTGTACGCTCACTTGCTGCATTTAAATGACTATCAGAAAAAAGTGCTAATAATTTATCTCCTGTATAATTCGCAAGTTCAGATTTACTTTTAATATAGTCAAACCCCTTTTCACTTACTATCTTCTCATCAAAATATTTCCAACCTCCCCCCATCACCACATCTAACTTACTATTTAACAGCTGATTTGCAAGTGTCTTTTCATCTTTTCTAGTTTTTACATGTCCATAAAAAGCACCAGGAGTCGCATGTGTAACTCTACAAGTTACAACTATTCCCGTTTTCATACCATATTTTGAAGCTATCTCAAAAATAGTTGGGACTATTGTTCCATCTGGGAGCATACCAATCATACCATTATTTGTTTTAAAACCAGTGGCTAGGGCAGTACCTGCAGCTGCAGAATCTGTAACAAGTGAGTTTGCAGAGTATGTTGTAACATAACCAACAAAAGGTGATTTCATAATATTTAATGTTTTTCCTTCAAGAAGACTTGCCAAAACCAGATGATTAATTCCCATTCCATCACCTATGAAGTATATAACATTCTTTACTCCAAAATTGCCAAAAACCACAACCATAAAAAACAAAATTAAAATACTGAAGAACTTTTTCATGATCCTCACCTCCCGATTTTTCATATCAGTAAAGAGTTTTACAAAAAAATATTTACCATTTTTTTAATTTTATAAAGAAAGTTAAACTCACAAATCTTAAAAAAACTTGAAATTCTAAGTTTTTTTTAAGTTTTAATCTGTATAAATAAAGTAGAAACAAATAGGAGGTGATTTTTGATGTACTGGTATCATAGACCCTTTATTTGGCACAGTGGATGGTTTAGTTGGATAGCCCCAGTTATAGGCCTAATTGTTTTAATCTTTTTTTCATTCTTAATTTACAAATTAATCAAAAACTCTGAAAAACATCCAGATTTTCGCTATGAAAAAAATTTTGAAACATACGATAACAGTCTAAAAATTTTGAACGAAAGACTTGCCAAAGGTGAAATTGGCGAAGAGGAATACAAAAAATTAAAAAACCTTATCCTAAAACACTAACTTTAAAAATCAATAATGAAAATAAAGTGAGGCGTTAGTAAAGCGCCTCATTCTAAATACTTATTATCTCTTGTAATTTTCTTACTCTATGTTTCGAATTTTGTTTATCTTAACTCATAATTTTTTCTTTAAATATAACAAGTCTTGAATCAATATATATAATTTTCGTAACCTCTTTTCTAAAACTTCATAATTTTTCTTTTATCTTTTTCATTCATTATTTAAAAAAACAATAAAGTCTTTTCTAAATATTAAAAATTACTTTCTTGGAAAAATAAAGTAAGCAGAAAGTTCTTTTTATCCAAATGTTTGAAATATAAAAAAATCTAAATTTCAATAAATCAAAAGTCTTTTCCTCTTCTCTATCTTCATTTTTATATAAGTCTTTGTATAGCTATTTTTAAACATATTACCAAATAATGATATTTTTTGTATTTTTTTCCAATTTAAATTCAAAATAATATACGTCTAATCTGATTTTTTTATTTTCAATTTTTAAAACTTGATGATATAATAACATTGAAAATTAAATACAACGTGGAATAAAGGTGCCTATGGCTTAATAGGGAAACTGGTGAAAAACCAGTGCGGCCCCGCCACCGTAACTGGGGACGAAAGCCACAACCAGCCACTGGGGAAACCTGGGAAGGCGTGGTAAGTAGGAAGATCCAGGAGCCGGGAGACCTGCCTTTATTCCAACGTATTTCTCAATCTCGCGGGTAGATTGAGAAAAATTTTTTTGCGAAACGGGAGGTGTGAAAGTGAAAATTCATGAATTTGTAGGAAAAAGGATATTAAAAGAGGGGGGGATCTCTGTTCCTGAAAGTTATCTTATTTCCAATGATAGGGAAATTGAAGTGAAATTTTTACCTGCTGTCCTGAAAAGTCAGGTGCTTGTTGGAGGCAGAATGAAAGCTGGAGGAATTTTATTTGCACAAAACAAAGATGAATTTTTAAAATTCTCAAAAAAACTACTGCACAAAAAAATAATGGGTGAAACACCTTATGGAGTTCTAGTTGAAAAAATGGTAAATATCGAAAAAGAATACTACTTATCTTTATACATCGATAGATATGAAAAAGAAATAAAAATATTATTCTCACACTTTGGCGGAATTGATATAGAAGATAATAAAGATAAAATTGAACGACATAGTTTATCAGATATCCAAAAACTTCCAAAAAAAATCCAACCAATAGTCCAAAAATTACACAAAATAATGAAAGAAAAAGATTTAACTCTTTTGGAAATAAATCCATTAGTAAAAACAAAAGAAGGAAATATAATGGCACTTGATGCCGTATTACACTTAGATGATAATGCGATTTTTAGGCAACAATGGGCAAAAAAATTTGTACATGAAGAATATCCTTTTCATTTTGTAAAACTCGATGGTGATATTGGAGTAATTGGCTGTGGAGCAGGTATAGTAATGGCAACAATGGATGCAATAAGTTTGTATGGAGGTAAACCTGCAAATTTTCTTGATCTTGGTGGAGGTGCAGATACAAAAACTACAATTAAAGCGCTTGAACTTTTAAAATCTCTTTCGTTAAAAAATATTGTCCTAAATATATTTGGTGGAATAACAAAATGCGATGAAATAGCAAAAGCGATTGTAAGTTTCAAAGAAAAAAATGATGATATAAAACTTTTTGTTAGAATTACTGGAACTAACGAAAATGAAGCAAAAAAAATTTTAAAAGAACACAATATTCACTTTTTTGACGATATGTATGAAATGATCAAAAGTGCTGTAAAGGGGGACTTCGTATGATAAATGGTACAGAAAGAGTATGTGTACAAGGTATAACTGGAAAGTATGGTAGTTTCCACACAAAAAAAATGTTAAAATACGGCACAAACATAGTATGTGGTGTCTCAAAAAATACAAAGATAAAAGAAATTGAACATGTTCCTGTTCTTCATAACATGTACGATGCTGTTGAAAAATTCAGTTGTGATACGAGTATTGTATTTGTACCGGCAAAATTTGCCAAAGACGCAATATTTGAAGCAATAGATGCGGGAATTAAAAAGATCATAACCATTACAGAACACATTCCACAAATGGATATGCTAGAAATATACAAATACGCAAAATCAAAGAATGTTACCTTTGTAGGTCCAAATTGTCCTGGAATTATTTTACCAGGTGTTTCTAAGATTGGAATAATGCCTGAAAACGCATTTAAACCAGGGGATGTTGCAATAATTTCCAAAAGTGGTACTCTAATGTATGAGATAGCAAACTTTATCTCAAAAAAATCAACAGGAATTAAAATTGGCATAGGATTAGGTGGAGATCCCATAATCGGCACAAGTGTTTACGAAGCACTTTTGTATGTTTCAAAACTTAATCCAAGAAAAATAATAATAATAAGCGAAATTGGTGGTAATGAAGAAATTTTAGACGTGGAAAGATTTCTAAATAAAGGGTACAATTCTAATATACAATTTTTCTTTGCTGGAAGAACAGCTCCAAAGGGAAAAAGAATGGGGCATGCTGGTGCAATTGTCGAAGGTTTAGAAGGTACAATAGAATTTAAAGAAAAAAAATTAGAAAATTTAAACATTCCAGTAGCAAAATACATAGAAAACTTATTGGGGTGATCAAATGCTAAATCCTTATCTTTTATTGTTTTTAAGCATTTTTTTCGGGATGTTGTTGGGAAACTTAAAGATCAAAAATTTCAAATTAGGAACTTCTGGAACACTTTTTAGTGGTTTATTTTTTGGCTGGTTATTTCCACATTTTGTTTCTTCAGAAAAATCTTTTCAAAATACTTTTAACATTTTTTTTCAATTTTCTCTTATACTTTTTGTGACATCTATTGGCTTAATAGCATCAAAAGAAATAAAAGAAATATTGAAAAAATACGGCATGAAGTTTCTCATACTCTCACTTACAATAACTTTTTCAGGTTTCTTACTCACTGTTACATTTATTTTAATTCTAAAACTTAATCCATATAACCTAATAGGTGTATTTTCAGGAAGTCTCACAAGCTCACCTGGTCTTGCCACAGCTCTTGAAAGTGTGAATCACACAAGCGAAGTGGTATTTGGATATACAGTTGGTTATATACCAGGCGTACTTGCCGTTATTTTCTCCATATACTTAATACCATCAATCTTCAAAATAAAAATATCACAACAAAAAAAATTACCGGAAAACAAAAAAGAAGCAAAAGAAAAAACGTTCAACTTGTTATCATATTCTTTAGTTATTGCAATAGGAATTATTATAGGTAATATCCCATTAAATCTTGGCTTTTCAACTATAAAGTTGGGAATTACAGGTGGCCTATTAATATCTTCACTTACACTTGGTTCTATAGGAAATATTGGAAAAATAAATTTTTCTTTCAACACCGATCTTCTGAAAAATATTCAGAATCTTGGGCTTGTAATGTTTCTATCATCAATAGGCCTTAAATCAGGATACAAAGTAATTGAAAATTTTAATGGATATAGTTTGATCTTAATGGTTATATCATTAATAATAGCATTATTTTCTATATTCATCGGCTTTTTCCTGGGAAAATACGTATTCAAATTGGATTGGGAAATTTTAGCCGGTGCTATAACTGGTGGTATGACAAGTACTCCAGGACTTGGAGCAGCTCTAGAATCTACAAAAAGTAACCTAGCAGTTGCAGGATACGGTGCAACATATCCTTTCGCCTTATTGGGCATGGTTGTATTTAACAAAATATTAACATTATTAACATTTTAGTGATTTTTATATTTGTTTTTTTTTGGTATAATTTAGCTAAATACGATCGGAGGTGCGTCCAAGAAGAGTAGGATTTTCCATCAATGGGAGAATATTGGGAGAATCTGAAAGGCGAGGACGCCGAAGGGTGTAGAGTTTCTCCCACTCTACATGCCTGGGGGTACAGGGAATACCTGTGCCACTGTCACGGAAATATCCGTGGAGAGCCGATCGTTGGGAAATAAATATATTTTTCTCAACGACGCCTCTTCACGAGGCGAATTTTTTTATGGAGGTGTTTGATGTGGTAATAGGTATTGTGGGTGCAACCGGCGAAGTAGGCAGAACCATGATAAAAGTATTGGAAGACTTCAAAATACCCGTAAAAAAACTAAAATTATTTGCTTCTAATAAATCCAAGGGGAAGTTTCTTGAATTTAACGGCAAAAAAATAAAAGTAGAAGAATTAACAGAAAAATCAATGAAAGAAAAATATGACTTTCTTCTCTTTTCAGCAGGAAAAAATATCTCCACACATTTTGCACAAATTGCAGCCAATCATGGAAATATAGTAATTGATAATTCTTCAGCATTCAGAATGGTTCCAAACATTCCGCTTGTCGTCCCAGAAATAAATGGACATCTGGTAAAAAACTACAAAGGTATTATTGCAAATCCAAACTGTTCAACTATACAAATGGTTCTTTCAATACACAAAATTCATGAATTTTTAAAAATAAAGGAAATATATGTTTCAACTTATCAGGCTGTATCAGGTGCCGGACATAAAGCATTAAAAGAATATTTAAACCAAATTAGCGGTAATAACGAAAAAAATGTATTTCCAAAACAAATTGCTCACAATGTCATCCCCGTTATCGGAAACATATTAAATGACAATTTTTCTGAAGAAGAATACAAAATGATAAATGAAACCAAAAAAATATTAAACGACAACTCTATAAAAATATATCCTACAACCGTTCGGGTTCCTGTAAAATACGGACATTCTGAATCTATAATCATCAGAACCGAAAAAAAGTTTAAAATATCACAAATAAAGGAACTTCTTTCAAAATCGGAAAATGTAATATATACCGAAGATCCAACAACTCCTTTAGATGTAGAAGGAAAAGATATAGTATACGTTTCACGACTTAGACAATTTGATGACTATACATTTTCAATATGGAACGTTGCAGACAACATAAGAGTGGGCGCAGCCACAAATGCGATTCGAATATTAGAGGTGATGAGAAAATGAAAAAATACACTGCAAATGGTAATTCTTTTGTACTATTTGATATTTCAAAAACCAGTATTTCAGATAATGAAAAGAAAAAATGGGTTTTGGAAAACTGTAAAGATAGAGATGGTGCTTTATTCGTAGAGAAAAGAGATGGAATATATTATATGGATTATTTTAACAAAGATGGAAGTAGAGCACCATTTTGTGGGAACGGAGCAAGGGTTTTCTTTTATTATCTACAAAACGAAAAAAAAGAAAATGTATCAAAATTTCTAACCGATGCCGGATTAGTTTTTGGAAAAATATACAACGGAAAAATACTAATTAAAATGCCAAAGCCTTCTATTGCACAAAAAATAAAAATTGAAAACTTTAGCGGATATCTTCTAAAAGTAGGAGTACCACATTTTGTTACGTTTGTAGATAATGTAGACAAAATAATGATCAACAATATTGGAAAAAAACTAAGAAAAAAATTAAACGCAAACATTAATTTTGTACAAAAACTTTCAAAAAACACAATAAAAGTTAGGACATTTGAAAGAGGGGTTGAAGGAGAAACATTATCGTGTGGAAGTGGCTCAACGGCATCAGCGATTATATTAAATGAAAATAAAGTTAAAGTAATAACAAAAGGAGGCATATTATACGTACATATTTTAAATGATGGTTTTTACCTTGAGGGAGGTGTGGAAAATGTTTAGTGGAATCGGAACTGCTATTATTACACCATTTGAAAATGGTGAAATAGACTTTAAAGCACTTGAAAAACTTCTTAAAACTCAAAGCAACATTGATGCCATTGTGTTACTGGGAACAACGGGTGAAGCTCCAAACATATCAATAGAAGAGAGAAATAAGTTAATCTCCTTTGTTAAAAACTTTTATCCAAATAAACCATTAGTGGTTGGAGCTGGGACAAACAGTTTAACTCAAACCTTGGAATTGACTAAAAATGCCGAAAAAAATGGTGCAGATGCATTACTTATTGTCACACCTTACTACAACAAACCCACTCAAGAAGGATTATATCACTATTACAAATATATCTCAGAACATACAGATTTAGAAATAATAATATACAACGTGCCCAGTAGAACAGGTGTAAATATTTTACCTGAAACAATATACAATCTTGCAAATGATTGTAAGAATATTGTCGCACTGAAAGAAGCAAATTCATCTTTTGATCAAATTAACAAAGTGATGCTTCTTAAAAACGAAAACTTTAAGGTGTTTTCCGGTAATGATGACACATCATTCCAATTTCTAGTAAGTGGTGGTGATGGTGTCATATCTGTTGCATCAAATATTATTCCAAATCAAATGGTGGAAATGTTTAAATTAATTAAAACAGGAGAAATAAAAAAAGCAAGAGAATTGTTCTACAGATACTATCCCCTTTTTAAAGCCCTATTTGTAGAAACAAACCCTATACCGGTAAAACTTACCTTAAGTCTAATGGGATTAATTAAGAATGAACTAAGACTTCCACTTTATCCTGCAAAGGAAGAAAGCAGAAAAATTTTAGAAAAAACATTAAGGGAGTGTAATTTAATATGAAATATGGCGTTATAGGTTACAAAGGAAAAATAGGAAGACTAATAACCAAATTATTCAACGAGAAAGGACATACCCCTGTGTTATACGTGGACAAAAATAGTATAAAACAAACAGACATTCCTGAGATAATAATTGATTTCTCTTCAAAAGATGCGTTGCCACATACTATAGAACTCTGTATTAAAAATAGCGCTAACCTCGTCATTGGAACAACTGGTCTTTCAAATGAAGATATATCATCCTTAAAAGATCTTTCAAAAAAAGTTGCAATCTTACAATCATATAACTTTTCATTTGGAATAAATATAATTGTAGAAATTCTTGAAAAATTCAAAACACTTTTTAGTGATTGGGATTGTGAAATCTTTGAAATACACCATTCTGAGAAAAAAGACAAACCTTCTGGTACAGCCTTTATGCTTGAAAAAGCTATCAACAGAAAAATAAATATAACTTCCGCAAGAATAGGAGGAATACCTGGAGATCATACGATTTTATTTGCAAATCAAGGAGAATTAATTTCAATATCACATAGGGCAATTTCCAGAGAAGTATTTGCCCTTGGTGCACTCAAAGCTTCTGAATGGTTATTAAGTAAAAAGAAAGGTTATTATACCTTTAAAGACGTAATAAAGGAGGGATTAAAGTGAATACACAGGAAATAATAGATCTTATCTCTAATTCAAAGAAAAGGACCATTACAAAAGCATATATATCTGGTAACTTAAAAGACATAAATTTTAAAAGTGTTGAATTTGTAGGCACCGAATCATTTGGGATAATATTTGGAGACTACGATGAAATAGAAAAAATTGTAAAAAATCCTGCAATAAAAAAATTCAAAACAGAAATCTTCTCAAGAAACTCAGCCATTCCTCTTGCAAATTTAACGAAATACAATGCAAGAATTGAACCAGGAGCAATAATAAGAGACATGGTAGAAATAGGTGATGGTGCAGTAATTATGATGGGAGCTGTAGTCAATATAGGTGCCCAAATCGGAGAGAAAACAATGATAGATATGAATGCTGTTATAGGAGGTAGGGCAATAATTGGGAAAAATTGTCACATAGGTGCCGGCGCTGTAATTGCCGGTGTAATAGAACCGCCAAGTGCAAAACCTGTAGTTATAAAAGATAACGTTATGATAGGCGCAAATGCAGTAGTTTTAGAAGGTGTAGAAATAGGTGAAAATAGCGTTGTTGCAGCTGGTGCTGTGGTAATAGATGATGTTCCTCCAAACTCAGTTGTCGCTGGAATTCCAGGGAAAATAATTAAAAAAGTTGATGAAAAAACAAAGGCAAAAACACAAATTGTTGAAGGTTTAAGAAATATGAGGTGATTAGATGGTTGTTGTTCAAAAGTATGGAGGATCATCTGTTGCAGATAAAGATAAAATACTAAACGTTGCAAAAAAAATTAAAGCACGAATTGAAAAAGGTGATAAAGTTATAGTAATAGTTTCTGCAATGGGGAAGACCACTGATAATTTAATCAACCTAGCAAAATCTATAAGCAATAAACCGCATCCTAGAGAGATGGACATGCTTTTAACTACAGGGGAACAAGTTTCAATTGCTCTACTTTCAATTGCTTTGAATGAACTTGGAGTAAAAGCAAAATCTTTCAACGCTTTTCAACTTAACATCTTAACAACACATGAGCACACTAAAGCAAGAATTAAAGATATAAACTCTAGCAAAATACTAAAAGAACTTAAAAAAAATGCCGCTATTATAATAGCAGGTTTTCAAGGTATCACAGAAAGTGGTGATTTGACAACTCTCGGCAGAGGGGGTTCAGACACAACCGCAGTTGCAGTTGCGGGGAAATTAAATGTCCCTTGTGAAATATACAGCGACGTTGATGGAATTTATACATGTGATCCAAGAATCATACCAAATGCAAAAAAAATTTCTTACATAACCTACGACGATATTCTAGAATTATCTTCTCTAGGGGCAAAAGTTCTCCATTCAAGGGCAGTAGAACTTGCAAAAAAATACAATGTTAAATTATACTGTGCCTCTTCATTTTCAAACAAGGAGGGAACATGGGTGGTTAACAAAATTCCAGAATGGCTTGAACAACCCGTAGTAACAGGTGCAACAATTGAGAAAAATCAAATAAAAATTACACTAAGTAATTTGCCAAAAAATGAGACTCTCATAGAAAGAGTTTTTAAAGTCTTAAGTGAAAAAAATATTAACATAGATATGATATCCATGTATTCAGATGAAAAATATTACCATCTCTCATTCTCCATATTAGATGATTTAAAAAAAATTATAATAGATGCCATAAAAGAAATTGATAGTTCTCTAAATATAACCTATCAAGGACCCTTTGACAAAGTTTCAGTAGTAGGCGTAGGCATGAAATCCAGTCCAGGTGTTGCAGCAAGATTTTTCAAAACAATTTCAAAGATAAATGCAAAACCTGAATTGGTAACTACTTCGGAAATTAAAATATCCGTTCTAGTTCTAAAGGAATTTTCGCAAATTCTGTTAAATGCATTAGCAGATGAATTTTCACTAAAGGAGTGAAATTATGTTTATTTCAAATACATACAATAGATTTCCTATAAAAATTAAAAAGGCAGATGGGATATGGATTTTTGATGATAAAGGAAACAAATATCTTGATACTTTTTCCGGTATAGGTGTAACATCTTTTGGACACTGTAATGAAGAAATTTCTAATGCAATAATAGAAAAATTACAAAAATATAGTCATATATCAAATTTTTTCCTAGATGAAGATGCAATAGAAGTTTCAGAAAGATTGGTAAAAGAAACCGGTAAAAACGGAAAAGTATATTTTTCAAACTCAGGAACAGAAGCAAATGAAGCAGCACTAAAAGCTATTAAAAAAACAAAAAAGGGAGCTATAATCTCATTTTTTGGAAATTTTCACGGTAGAACAATAGGCTCTCTATCAATAACCGGTTTTCCAAATATAAGAAATAAATTTTTACCATTACTTAACAACGTTATCTTTCTACCATTCAACGATATAAAATCATTTAAAGATGTTTTTAAAAAACAAGAAGTATCTGCTGTTTTTGTGGAAAGTATTAGGGGAAGTGGGGGACTTGATACATTAACAAAAGAATTTGCAAACACAATTATGGAATACAAAGAAAAATTTGATTTTATCTTGGTCACAGATGAAGTACAGAGTGGCCTTGGCAAAACTGGTGAATTTTTTTCGTACAAACACTTTAACTTAGAACCAGATATAATTACAGTTGCCAAGTCTCTTGGAGGGGGACTCCCTTTAGGTGCAACCATTTTTACAGGTAATTTTTCAGACATCTTCTCACCAGGAGAGCATGGTTCAACCTTTGCACCAAATCCACTTGCACTTGCTGCCAGTAAGGTTGTTTTAAAAAAAATAAACCAAAATTTATTACTTAGCGTAAAAGAAAAAGGATTGTATTTAAAAAGACAACTTTTAAATATTAAAAATGTAAATAAAGTAAAAGGTTTGGGGTTAATGTTAGGGGTTAAAGTAGATGTAAAAGGAGATATATTAAAATTAGCATTAAAAGAAAATCTATTGTTAAATGTAGTGAAAAACGATACAATTAGATTACTCCCACCTTTAAACATTACATATAAAGAAATAGACTTAATGGTTTCAAAGCTAAAAAAGGTTTTAACATCAAGATGATTTTTTACAAACCGAATTCTTCCTTTGTATTTAAAACTTTTATCCAAAACAAAAAAACTATGTTATACTAATTACAAAGAAAACGTGGAGGGATAAAATGAAAATACCACTCTCAAATGCATACATTGAAAAAGACGATATAGAAGAAGTTTTAAACGTTTTAAAAAGCAAAAGACTTGCACTGGGGCCATATATGGAAAAGTTTGAAAACATCACTAAAAGCTACGTTAAAAGCAAATTTGCCATTGCAGTAAGTAGTGGAACAGCCGCCTTGCATTTAATTTTAAAATCTCTAAATTTTAAAGAAAAGGATACACTTTTAGTTCCTTCCTTCACTTTTATCTCTTCTGCAAATGTAGCGTTATACGAAAAAGGAAAGGTCCATTTTGTTGATATAGAAGGCGATACATTAAATATCTCGCCAAATGCTCTAGAAGAGGAAATTGTAAAATTAAAAAAAACAAATAATGGCAAATTGTTTTTCATGGGAGTCGACATTTTCGGACATCCACTTGACTGGGATAAAATCATCAAAATATGTGAAAAACACGATGTAACAATAATAGAGGATTCTTGTGAAGCCTTGGGAAGTGAGTACAAAGGAAAAAAATGTGGTACCTTTGGAATAGCAGGTACTTTTGCTTTTTACCCAAATAAGCAAATTACAACTGGCGAAGGTGGAATTATTGTAACAAATGATGAAAAAATAGCAAGACTCGCGAAAGCCATGAGAAACCAAGGAAGGACTTCCAAAAAATGGCTTTCACATGAGTTATTGGGGTACAATTACAGATTAGACGAAATGTCCTCCGCATTGGGATATTCACAAATGAAAAAAATAGATAAAATCATAGAAATGCGCAACAAAATTGCACAAAATTATAAAAAACTTCTTAATTTCGTTGAAACTCCAACAACAAAAGAATACACCACAAAGATGTCATGGTTCGTATATGTTGTAAAGCTTCCAAAAGAAATAGATTTAAACAAAGTTATTACATTTATGAAAGAAAATGGTATCGAAACGAAAAATTATTTTGCACCTGTACATCTTCAACCACTCTACAAAGATTTAGGGTGGAAAGAAGGAATGCTCCCAGTAACGGAAAATATATCAAAAAGAACGCTCGCTATTCCCTTTCACAGTAAATTAACCCTTGAAAAACAAGAAAAAGTTGCATTTTATCTAAAAAAAGCTATAGAATTATTCACCTAAAGGAGGATAAAATGTGATTTACATACTCATATCTTCTATCCTAACATCTCTTGCAATGCCTGGATTTTTGTGGGGAGGATTGATTTGGTTTTCACTTATACTCTTTTTCAAAGGACTTGAAAACAGAAAGATGGCTTTCTTGTATTCTTTCCTTTTCCATTTCATACTTTACTTCATATCTTTATATTGGGTAATCCCCGTACTTACCAAAAATCTTCCAGAATTTTTTGGTAGGTTTTCTTCATTTACGGGTTTTTTAGTATTTATCTTACTCTGTACAATTGAAGCTTTTCCATTTCTAATATTTGGAATCTTCTATGGATATTTTATCGACAGAATTAAAGGAATTGTTCCAAAAGCTATATTTGTTTCTTCAGTATACTCTATAATGGAATTTTTAAGGGGAATTGGTGATTTGGGATTTACAGGAATAAGGCTTTCCGATGCACTATTTAAAGATATTGGAATAATCCAAATCACCTCCGTTGTAGGAACAATAGGTCTTACCTTTCTAATTGTACTCGTTAATTTTTTTCTATATTACAAAAAATTTTCACCTTCTAAGATAATTATAACCTTATCCATTATATACTTTATAAACTGGTTGATTTTCACATCTCTTCCCGAAAATAAAGCTAATATCCCATTAGTTGCATTACAAACTAACGTGGAACAAAAGGTAAAATATCTAAAAAACGAAAGAGAAATTTTAAAAGAAATAACAAAATTTAAAACTCCAAATTATTTACATATCTTTCCAGAAGCAGTATTTCCAGAAAAAGACATTAGAAATACCTATATTGAAAGCAAATTAAAAAATATCAGTATGGAAAAACCTATAATCTTAGGATTTCCAACAATGGAAAACACTCCCAAAAATAGTGCTGTGGTCTATTACAAAGGAAAAATTGTTGGAAAATACGATAAAATTAAGCTTTTTCCATTCGTAGAGTTTTTACCATACGAAAAAATATTCAAAAAATTCCAATTTTTAAGAGGAATATCTTACTTTTCAAAGGGAGATAGATATACAACTTTTAAAATAGAAAATTATCCAGAATTTGGAATTCAAATCTGCTTTGAAAGTTATTTTCCAGAAATATCAAGAAAATTATCAAAAAATGGCGCACAATTTTTAATTGTTATCACAAACGACGGGTGGTATAAATTTACCACCGCACATATACAACATTTCTCAAAATCCGTATTTAGGGCTATAGAAAATAGAAGATACGTTATCCAGGTGTCAAACACTGGTATAACTGGAAGCATCGATAAATACGGAAGAATAACTAAGGTATTTCCTACCATGACTGAAAAAGTAGGAATCTTTAACGTAAAAAAAAGTAATACAACAACTATTTATCAAAAATTCGGTGATTGGTGTGTTATCATGTTTTTAATAAATTCAATAGTAATTCCAATCGCATACAAAAAAAGAAAAACTAGTATAAAAGGAGGAAAAATATGAAAAGGTTACATCCAAAGGTGTTTAAAATTCCAATAGATAAAATTCGTATGGGATACTATTCTGATAAGTATTTTACAAGGTATGTTGAAATTTTAAAAAAAGATAACCATCATCCAACTGTATATTACCAATTCTTTCCAAGGCAAAATGCGACTATTTGTGGAATTGACGAAGCACTTGCAATACTTAAATTCTGCACAGGCTATTATAAAGATGAAGAAAAAGCAAGAAAAATATTCTCAGAAATGCTCCAATTGGACAAACAAATGCAAAATCTAACAATTGAAGGAAATGTAAAAGAAATAATAAAGCTTACAGAAAAGAAATGGAATTTGAGGCTTAAATTAAATGAACTGTGGATAGATAAATGGGATGAAATAGAAGTGAAAGCTGTATATGACGGAGATGATGTAAAAGAAGGAATGCCTATCTTAACCATAGAAGGTGATCCTACCTACTTTGGTTATCTTGAAACTATATTATTAGGGGTAATTGCAAGGGCTTCAAGTACAACAACTGCCGTAAAAAAAGTTGTCAAAGCAGCAAATGGAAAACCCATACTCTTTTTTAGTGCAAGGTTTGATCATTATTGGGTTCAAGCAACAGATGGATATGCTGCGCTAAAAGCAGGTGCTTTTGGAGTCTCAACCGATGCAAACGCCGATTATTGGGGAATCGAATCCATGGGAACAATACCCCACGCCCTCATTGCTGCATATAACGGTAAAACAGACATTGCATCTATTGCATTTGACAAATACATGCCCGAACACGTAAACAGAATTTTTCTAGTTGATTGGGATAATGATGTTATTAATACTACCTTTGAAGTGGTGAAAAGATTCTATGAATACGTAACAGGCAAAGAATTTATTTTGGGCAAAACAGATCCTGCACCAATTATAGGAGAAGGAAAAAATAAAATTTGGGGTGTAAGATTTGACACCTCTGGAAATTTAAGAGACAAATCTGTTGTTCCAAAAGATGAAAATTCATTTGGGGTTTGTCCTGAACTTGTTTGGAGGGCAAGGAAAGAATTTGACAAAGTTGGCCTGAACAATTTAAAAATTGTAGTTTCAGGTGGATTTGACGAAAAGAAAATAGAGTTGTTTGAAAAATTAGACGTTCCAGCCGATGTCTACGGTGTAGGTTCAAAGCTTTTGAAGAAAAAAATAGATATAACGGCAGACATAGTAGAGGTAAACGGAAAACCATGCGCAAAAGTTGGTAGGTATAAAATGGATAATTCTCATTTACAAACAGTATCCAAAAAATTTTGGGAAAACGAACATTAATTCAAATAACATAAAATAATTTCAATAATTGTTATTGAATAGTATTATTTGAATTTTTAACCCTAAAAATTTGGTGTTACAATAAACTCGGAGATGAGATTATGTGGAAAAAAATAATTGAGATAGATAGTGAAATTAACGCAAAACTAGTTGAAGGATGGTTAAAAAGTAACGGTATTCCCTGTATAATCAAAGCAGAAGCAGAACCATTTCCAAAAGCTTTATTCGGCTCATCGGCATTTTTCGCAATCTTTGTACCAGAAAGTGAATTAAAAAAAGCAAAAGGAATAATCAATCTCAATATAAAGGGGGAAAAGAACATGAAACGCACACCATTACACAATGAACATTTAAAATTAGGTGCTAAAATGGTCGAATTTGCAAATTTTCAAATGCCCATCCAATACTCTGGTATAAAGGATGAAGTTCTTGCGGTAAGAAACAATGTGGGGATGTTTGACGTATCACACATGGGGGAGGTAATAGTGGAAGGTCCACAATCAACAGATTTTGTGAATTTTCTCATCACAAACGACTTTGAAAATTTAAAACCCGGTGAAATAGTTTATACAGCAATGTGTAATGAGAAAGGCGGATTCGTAGATGATCTACTTGCATATAAAATTTCAGAAAATAAAGCAATGTTGGTTATAAACGCAGCAAATATAGAAAAAGATTTTAACTGGATGAAAAAAATTGCAGAAAAATTTGATGTAACACTAGAAAACAAATCAGATGATTACGCATTAATTGCTGTTCAGGGACCAAAAGCACAGGAAACTTTACAAGAAATTGTAAATCTAAATCTAGATGATATTGGATACTATACTTTCTCTTTTGGAAACATACTAGGTACAGATGCTATCATATCAAGAACCGGTTATACAGGAGAAGACGGATTTGAAATATACACAACAAATAAAGACGGGATTGTAAAAATATGGCAAAAACTTTTGGATATGAAAGTAACACCAGCAGGTCTTGGTGCAAGAGACTGTTTAAGGCTCGAAGCCTCATTATTACTATACGGGAATGATATGGACGAAACGATTACTCCACTCGAAGCTGGAATAAAATGGGCCGTAAAATTTAACAAAGATTTTATGGGAAAAGAAGTGCTGCAAAAACAATTAGAAGAAGGGCTAAGTAGGCGCCTTAAGGGTTTTAAACTTATTGATAAAGGTGTTGCAAGACATGGTTACAAAATTTTCAAAGAAGGAAAGGAAATTGGATACGTTACAAGCGGAACTTTCTCTCCAACGCTAAATCAAGCAATTGGCATGGCCTTAATTGAAAAAGGTCATAAATCTGGTGAAGTAATTGAAATTGAGATTAGAAATAAATTAGTAAAAGCAGAAATAGTTAAAATGCCATTTTATAGAGGCAGTGTAAAAAATAAAAAGAAAGGATGATTGTGTATGCACAGATACATACCACACACTGATGAAGAAATAAAGGAAATGTTAAATGAAATCGGCGTAAAATCTATAGAAGATTTGTATATAGATGTCCCAAAAACTGTCGATGATTACAATCTAGAAAGTGAAAAAGACGAATTTACCGTAAAAAGTGAAATATTATCACTTGCAAAGAAAAATAAAGTATTTAAAATAGAAAACATCTTTGCCGGTGCGGGTATTTATGCGCACTACATTCCGACCGTAGTTGAACATCTTGCAAATGATCAAAGATTTGTAACAGCATATACACCATATCAAGCAGAAGTTTCACAGGGCACATTACAAGCACTGTTTGAATATCAAACAATGATGTGTGAATTAACAGGTATGCAAGTGGCAAATTCTTCCATGTATGATGGAGCAACTGCTCTTGCCGAAGCTATGTTAATGGCTGTAAGGGTTAGTAGAAAAAATAAGATATTAGCCGCCAGTTCTATTAATCCAGAGTATTTACAAACAAGCAAAACATATTGTACTCCGCAAAACATAGAAATTGAAGAAGTAAAATGGAATGATAACGGCACTTTGGATATTGAAGATCTAAAATCTAAGATAAGTGATGAAACTTCTGCGGTTGTAGTTGGATATCCAAACTTCTTTGGAATTATTGAAGATTTAAAATTAATAAAAGAATCTATTCCGGAAAAAACACTGTTAATCGTCGTTAGTGAACCAGTATCTTTAACTATATTAGAATCTCCCGGAAAGCTTGGCGCGGATATAGTAGTAGGTGAGGGACAATCGCTTGGCGTAACTCCAAATTTCGGAGGACCTGGAATTGGATTTTTTACTACTCTTGAAAAATACGTCAGAAAAATGCCCGGAAGGATTATAGGTCAAACAAAAGATGTAGATGGAAAAACAGGATATGTGATGGTACTTCAAACAAGGGAACAACACATTCGTCGTGAAAAAGCTACATCAAATATTTGTTCAAATCATGCATTAATAGCACTCATAAATGCTATATATTTATCAACTATGGGACCTGAAGGATTAAGAAAAGTCGCAAAAATGTCGTACAACGCAGCACATTACTTTGCAGAAAAATTAAAAGAAAAAGGATATTCCCTCATATTTAACGGTCCTTTCTTTAATGAATTTGCATTCGACGCAGGTGAAAATTATTACGAAAAATGGAAAAAATTAGCAGAAGAAGGTTTCTTAGGCCCTCTACCATTGGTAAAGGTACTTCCCAATTTTAAAAATTGTGCACTTGCATGTTGTACAGAAGTAAACACAAATGAAAGCATAGATAATTTACTAAAACATTTTTAGAATGGAGGGACTCAAATGACTACTATTTTTGAAATGTCAAAAAAAGGTAGAATTGCGTTTAAAATACCAAATAATAATATAAAAGATTATGAATTTGACTTTCCAGAACACTTACTTAGAAAAACATCGCCTAGACTTCCACAAGTAAGTGAATTAGATGTGGTTAGACACTATACCAATCTTGCTGCAAAAAACTACTCAGTTGATGTAGGATTTTACCCATTAGGTTCATGTACTATGAAATACAATCCCAAAATTAATGAGAAAATTGCAAATGACGAACACTTTTCAATGATACATCCATTTCAACCAATGGAAACGGCACAAGGCGCTCTTCAATTAATGTACGAACTAAAAGAAATGCTTTGCGAAATATCAGGAATGGATGATATGACACTTGTTCCATCTGCAGGAGCACATGGAGAATTAACTGGTATGTTAATAGCAAGGGCATATCATTTAAGTAGAGGTGACACAAAGAGAAAAAAAGCAATTGTACCAGACAGCGCTCATGGAACAAACCCTGCATCGGCAAGAATGGCTGGATTTGAAGTTATAGAAATAAAATCCGGTCCTGATGGAAGGGTAGATCTAAACGAGCTTAAAAAACAACTAGACGAAGAAGTTGCAGTTTTGTTATTGACCAATCCAAATACACTTGGTTTATTTGAAAAAGATATCATAAAAATTGCTGAAATGGTACACGAAAAGGGTGCACTTTTATACTACGATGGTGCAAACTTAAATGCAATCTTGGGACGAACAAGACCAGGTGATATGGGTTTTGATATTGTCCACTTAAATCTTCATAAAACATTTAGTACACCACATGGTATGGGTGGACCAGGTAGTGGCCCGGTGGGAGTAAAAAAACACCTTTCGAAATTTTTACCAGTACCTGAAATAATAAAAGAAAATAACACATATAAGCTAAATTACTCCAAACCAGAAAGTATAGGATTTATAAGAAGCTTTTTCGGGAATTTTTCCGTTTTGGTAAGGACATATACATATATAAAAACTATGGGAAAAGAAGGTTTAAAAAAGGTCGGGCAAATGGCAGTGTTGAATGCAAATTATCTAAGAAAAAAGGTATCAAAAATCATGGACATTGCATATCCAGGTCTTTGTATGCATGAGTTTGTATCCACATGTGAAAAATTAACAAAAGAAACAGGAGTCAAAGCGTTAGATATAGCCAAAAGACTTCTAGATTATGGAATCCACGCACCAACGATGTACTTCCCATTAATTGTACACGAAGACTTTATGATTGAGCCAACGGAAACTGAAAGTAAAGATACATTAGATGAATTTGCAAAAATACTTGGAAAAATCTTTGAAGAAGCGAAGCAAAATCCAGAATTAGTAAAAAATGCACCTTACACAACACCAATTAGAAGACTAGATGAGGCTACTGCTTCAAGAAAACCTATAGTAAAATTCAATTTTGAGGGGGAATAAAATGAAATTTTACCTTCCCACAAAGGTATTTTTTGAAGATGGTTATAAAGACTCTATAATTGAAATCGAAAAATTGGGAAATACCTTTTTAATAATTACTGGAAAAAGTTCGAAAAAAAACAAAAGTCTATATGAATTAGTAGATGTTTTAAAAAAATTAAATAAAAAATTTGAAATATTTGATGAAACTTTGGAAAACCCTCCTAAAGAGATGCTTTATAAGATCATAGATAAATTTGGAAAAAATTGGGATGTAATTGTTGGCCTTGGTGGCGGCAGTCCAATGGATGCCGCCAAGGCTATTGCTGTTTTGTGTAAAAATGACATAAAAGTTGAAGATTTATACGATAACCTTAAATATAACAGCGCATCTAAAATTCTTTGTATTCCAACAACTTCCGGTACAGGAAGTGAAGTAACACAATACTCCGTTCTAACTATTAACAACGTAAAAAAAGGATTTAAACATGATGTTATATTCCCAAATGTTTCTATACTAGAACCAAAGTACACACTTACACTATCAAAAGAACTCACAATATCAACGGCATTAGACGCCTTATCGCACGCAGTTGAATCTTTTCTATCACTAAGAGCCAGTGAATTTTCAAAATTATACGCGCTAGAAGCAATAAAGCTAATAAAGCAAAACCTAAATAAGTTAGTTGAAGACTTGCAGAACTACGAGTTGAGAAAGAAAATAATGCTTGCATCATTTTATGCAGGTATTGCAATAAGTTTGACAGGTACCACTATTGCACACTCATTGGGATACTCACTAACCTCTGAAAAAGGAATAAAACACGGTCTTGCAACAGCTGTCTTTCTACCATTTGAAGTTAAAAACTCTGGTAAAGAAGAAGAAATTAAAGAAATTCTAGGCGACCCACTTGAATTTCTTAAATCTCTCAACGTTTCCATTGAATTTTCAATAGAAGACGAAGAAATTGAAAGGTGGTCAAATAGAGTACTTAATTCTTCACATGTAAAGGTTACCCCTGGAAACTATAACCTCAATAAAATCAGAGAAGCCTACAAATGGGTAATTGAAAAATCTGGACTATATGGAGGTAGTAAATGAAGGTATTCTTGAAGAAGGATATAAAAAATAGAATAAAAAATGGGCATCCCTGGATTTATGAAAATGAAATTGAAAGAATAGAAGGAATCCCGGAAAATGGCGGTATTGTCAATGTATTTAACCATGAAAAATCGTTTCTAGGAAAAGGATACATTAATTTTAACTCTAAAATTAGAGTTAGAATTTTAACAAGAAAGGCAGAAACAATAGGAAAAAACTTTATCAAAAAAAGATTTTTAGAAGCTTTGGAGAGAAGGCATACAAAAGAAAAAAGTTTTCGGGTTATTTTCTCAGAAGCGGATAATTTATCTGGTTTAATAGTAGACAAATTTCAAGATTATATAGTACTTGAAATCAATACTTTGGGTATTGAAAAACTAAAAAATCATATATTAGATGTAATAATAGAACTTTTTAATCCAAAAGGTATTTTTGAAAAATCCGATAGTAATTCCAGGGAAAAAGAGGGATTAAAAAAATATTCCGGTTGGATATATAAATCTGGTCCCGAATTAATACCATTTGAACTAAATGATTTAAAGTTTTTTGCAGATACCCAAGGACAAAAAACTGGTGCTTTTCTTGACCAAAGACTAAATGTAAAATCACTAGAAAGATATTCCAAAGATAAAGTATGTCTCGATGCATTTTGCTATACTGGAAACTTTGGTATGCATATGTTATTGTACGGTGCAAAATATGTAACTTTTCTTGATTATTCACAACGCGCAATTGACATTGTAAATTTAATTGCAAAAGAAAATGGATTTAAAAACTATGAAACTATAGTAGGAAATGCTTTTGATATTTTAAAACAGTTTGACAAAACATCAAAGTACTTTGACGTTGTTTCGATTGATCCGCCTTCATTTGCCAAAAAAGGGAGTAATAAAAAAAGTGCACTTAAAGGATATAAAGAAATAAATCTCAGGGCAATGCGCATCCTAAAAAATCACGGTATTTTGGCTACTTCTTCATGCACACAAATAATCTCAGAGGAAGAATTTGATAATATAATATTTTCGGCAGGTATAGATACAAGCAGCATAACAAGAGTTATGCATAGGGGTGCTCAACCTTACGATCACCCATATGTATTAAACATCTTAGAAACAAAATATTTAAAATTCAGATTACTTGAAATTGAAAAGATTAAGGAGTAATACAATGAAAAAAATAATACTTTTTTTTCTTTTGACTATAACAATTTTGTTCTCGCAAACTTATATTTTAACCAATGACGGTCTATATAAATCTTTTGAAAAAGTACTTCCAGGTACATTTTCAGATCTCTTTCGTTATGACAATAACATCTATCTTGTCGGAAAAGACGAAATATTGAATATTCAAACAAACAAAAAAATCTATGTAGAATCACCCACTTACATTGGTGAAGGATATATTGTTTCAAAAGATAGACTTTATCATTTAAAAAATGATAAATTGTCTTTAATAAGGATAATATCAAATATTTCAAACCCACAAGTTTACAAAGATATTTTATTTGCCATAAATATGGGAAGAGTTGTAGCTTACAACAATGGAAAAATAATATGGACCCTTTCATATGATAAAGGAAGAATAAACAAAATAAGAATTTCAAAAAACATCCTTGCCGTATTTTCCACGTATAATCTTTCTCTTTTCGATATTTCCAATCCAAGGTACCCAAAATTTTTGAAAAAATTCAACCCAGTTAATGATTACACATACAATGGTTACCACGTGTTATTAAAAAATATGACTATTTCATTCTACGATGAAACAAATAAATTAGTATTTTCAAAAAAAGTAAATGGAAATAAAATTATTACAGACAGTGAAAATATAATTGTCGGGAATTACTTAATAACAAAAGATTTTAACATCACAACATACCCTTTTAAAATAAAGGCATTTGTAAACTTAAACGAAAATATAGAGGAAACCCAAACAAAATTTACCAAATTGTGGAGTATAGATCTTAATGCAGACATAACTGGGAGACCAGTTGCAATAAACGGTACTTTGTTTTTAGCAACCACAAGTGGAAAATTGTTCAAATTAAGTAATGGAAAAATACTGTGGAATTATCATTTGCCGTTTATAGTTACTGGACATTTAACCATTACCGAAAATGCGCTAGTAGTTCCTTGTTGGGATGATTTTCTTTATTCTTTCGATTTAAATGGGAATCTTATTTGGAAAACACAATTGGATTCAGATATCACACTAGGTGCTGCATACGATGGACAAATAATATACACCGTAACCGATGATGGACTTTTGTATGAAATCAAAGATGGAAAAATAATTTCAACTATGAAAGTTGGAAAATGGCCGATAAGTGGACCTTTTGTATCACTATCTGGTCAAATCTATACCGTAGATGGGATGGGATATTTATGGAAAAATGAAAAAAAGGAAAAGTTTATAGGTAACATAAAAAACTTGGCTTTTTCGTTGGAAAATCCACAAATTCCCTCTGAAAATTCTGTAATCTTAATAGACAAATCAAATAAATATGTATTTTCCAAAAACTTTTTCACAAAAAATGACGTAAAAATTCTAGACTTTGAATATGACATAATAGATAGTGTTATAGGTCAAAAATTCATATATATACTAACCGAAAATAACAACTTATACATTTTAGAAAAAAATAGCTTTAAAATTCTCTATAAAAAAACATATGAAAATTCAAAATTTATAATATTAGACAACATAGGAAATTTATACATAGTTGGAAAAACAATAACTGTAATTTCTACGAATGATTCGCCATCAACACCATGGAACAGTATCTTTAAAAATAACCTAAACTCATCGGCGGTTAATTATTGATATGATAATCGGTGCAAATGAATACGCTGTGGTAATACCCATAGTAAACAAAAAATATTTTTTATTCGAAGTACGTTCAAAAAAATTAAATACTCAACCAGGAGAAGTGGCATTCCCGGGTGGGAAATTAGAAGAAAACGAATCACCTAAAGACTGTGCGATACGTGAAACAATTGAAGAAATAGGTACAGTCCCAAAAATAATCAAAGATCTTCCAATGGTTGTTACACCTTTTAATATAGTAATATACCCATTTTTAGGTACCATCAATAGCAAAATTATGCGTAATAAATCAGAAGTTGACGCAATTTTTTTGGCACCAATTAAATTATTTGAAAAACCTTTGTACGAATATTACATAGATGTAAAGGTATATCCACCTACTAATTTTCCATTTCATTTAATACCAAATGAAAAAAATTACAATTGGAGACAAGGGAAATATAGAATCTTATTTTTCAAACACAAAGAATATATAATTTGGGGAATAACGGCTTTAATTGCACATGAGGCTTACAAAATATTAAAGGAGGAATCTATATGAAAGAAAAAATCATTCAAATTGTTGAAAAATTAAAACCCGAAATCATTACCTCAATGAAAAAATTTGTATCCATTAACTCTGTAAATCCTAGCTCAGGTGGCCCAGGTGAAAAAGAAATGGCTGAATGGTTAGAAGACTTAATTAAAGATTGGAGCTTTGATTCTGTGGAAAGATACGATGCAAAAGATGACATAGTGCCATATGGATTTAGACCAAATATTGTGGCGAGAATAAAAGGAAGTGAAGGAAAAAGAACTATTTGGATTATAACCCACATGGACAAAGTTCCCGCAGGTGATCTATCATTATGGGAAAATGATCCATTTGATCCACTAGAAAAAGACGGAAAAATATTTGGAAGAGGTGCAGAAGATAACGGTGCATCTTTAATTGCATCATTATATGCTGCAAAAGCGATATTAGAACTCAAAATAAAACCCAAAGACAATATCGCACTTGCCTTTGTTTCAGATGAAGAAACAGGATCCGACTATGGTATAAAACACCTTTTAGAGCTTGGCTTATTCAATAAAAGCGATTTGTTTATAGTACCCGATGCCGGCGAACCCGACGGTTCATTTATTGAAATTGCCGAAAAATCCATTGCATGGTTAAAAATAACTACTTTTGGAAAACAAGCACATGCATCAAGACCAGATATAGCTAAAAATGCCCATAGGTTCGCTTTGAAATTCGCTTCCCAGTTGGATGAATATTTAAATAAAAAATATAACTTAGAAAATAACTTATTTGATTATCCAAAAAGTTCCTTTGAACCCACAAAAAAAGAAAATAATGTGGATAATGTAAACACTATACCGGGAACAGATGTCGTCTATTTTGATTGTAGAATATTACCAGAATATAACATTGAAGAAATCTTCGAGGATATAACCAATTTTGCAAATAAGTTTTCAAAAGAATACAATGTGGAAATTCACGTAGAAAAACTGCAATTTGAGCAAGCTGCACCACCCACTAATAAAGATTCAGAGATAGTAATAAAACTAAAAAGTGCAATAAAAGAATTGAGAAATTTAGAACCAAAAGTTGGAGGAATAGGTGGAGGAACTTGTGCCGCTATAGTTAGACGTGCAGGCTTCCCCGCAGTTGTCTGGGCCACATTAGATGAAACGGCACACCAACCAAATGAATATGTGGTTATAAATAATTTAATTGAAGATACAAAGGTCTACACTTATTTAATGGCAAATTCTTAAAATTAAGGGGGGAATATTATGTCAAGGATTGTAAAAGCACCAAGAGGAACAAAACTTTCTTGTAAGAGTTGGCAAACTGAAGCACCTATGAGAATGTTGATGAACAACCTAGACCCAGAAGTTGCAAGAGATCCTGCAAACCTTATAGTATACGGTGGTACAGGAAGAGCCGCAAGGAATTGGGAATGTTTTGACAAAATAGTTGAAACACTGCAAAATCTAGAAATGGATGAAACACTTTTAATTCAAAGTGGAAAACCAGTTGCAGTTTTTAAAACAAGTGAATGGGCACCAAGAGTATTAATCGCAAATTCCAACCTTGTTCCCAAATGGGCAAATTGGGAATATTTTAGAGAATTAGAAAAACGTGGTTTAATTATGTACGGTCAAATGACCGCTGGAAGTTGGATTTACATAGGAACTCAAGGTATACTTCAAGGCACATATGAAACATTCTACGCAGTAGCCAAAAAGTATTTCAATGGATCACTAAAAGGAAAATGGGTATTAACTGCAGGTTTAGGAGAAATGGGAGGAGCACAACCTTTAGCTGTAACTTTAAACGATGGTGTAGTACTTGCCGTTGAAATAGATAAAAGAATGATTGAAAGACGTATTAAAACAGGTTATCTCGATACTTGGACTGACAACTTAGATGAAGCATTAAAATTAGTACAAGACGCTGTAAAAGAAGGAAAACCACTGTCAGTTGGTCTTTTAGCAAATGCTGCAGATGTGCATCCAGAACTTGTAAAACGTGGAATTATTCCAGATATAGTAACTGATCAAACAGCTGCGCATGATCCATTAACAGGCTACGTACCACAGGGCATGTCATTTGATGAAGCATTAAAATTAAGGAAAGAAAATCCACAAAAGTACCTTGAGTTAGTATACGAAAGCGTTGTAAAACATATAGAAGCAATATTGGAAATGCAAAAGCAAGGCGCAAAAGTATTTGAATATGGAAATAATATAAGAAGACTTGCATACGATCACGGAGTAAAAAATGCATTTAATATTCCAGGATACGTTCCAGAATACATAAGAGACTTATTCTCCGAAGGAAAAGGTCCATTTAGGTGGGCCGCTTTATCCGGTAATCCTGAAGATATTTACAAAACTGATAAAAAAGTATTGGAATTATTCTCTTACGATAATCACTTAAAAAAATGGATAGAACTTGCACAAAAAAAGATTAAATGGCAAGGGTTACCTGCAAGAATATGCTGGTTAGGTCAAGGAGAAAGGGCAGAATTAGGACTTGCCATAAACAAAATGGTACAAAAAGGCGAAATCGAAGCACCTATTGTAATTGGAAGAGACCATCACGATACAGGGTCAGTGGCAAGTCCATATAGGGAAACTGAAGCTATGAAAGATGGCAGTGATGCAATAGCCGATTGGCCAATTCTAAATGCGATGTTAAATGTTGCAAGTGGGGCAACTTGGGTATCTTTCCATCATGGTGGCGGAGTAGGTATTGGTTACTCATTGCACGCAGGAATGGTTATAGTAGCTGATGGTACAGATTTGGCACATAAGAAACTAGAAAGAGTTTTAACAAATGACGTTGGACTTGGTGTAGTAAGACATGCTGATGCAGGCTATGAAATAGCAATAAATACTGCAAAAAAACATAACTTGAAAATACCTATGCTTGATCAATAAAAAATCTTAGGTAACTGTGCACTGAACTAAAAAAACGATAAAAAAAGCACCCCCAAAATGGTTAAATAAAACTAAAAAGGGGGTGCTTTTTTTTAAACAGTTGAACTAAAAAGATGTGAAGAATACAAGAGAAGGTATAAAAATAAATTAGATGGCCTCGGTGGAGTGCCGAAGCCATCTAGTTTTGAAATTTTTTATTTGTCACATCTTTGAAGATAAACCCATAATCCTTAGAACTTTTAAAAGTCATATCCTTCAGTTAAAATATCGTTTATTCCTGCTAAAATTTCCTCTGGGGTAATTAATTCTCCTCCTACTTTATTGATAAATTTAACTTTTGTTCCAGGTTTTACCAATCTCAAAATTTCCCTTCCGTATTGCCCTAAATTCATTTCTGGTATAACAACTGCTTCAACTTTTGAAAGTCTTTTTCTAAGCTCGTGAACTTGTAATGGCCAAATTGTAATTGGCTTGAACAAACCTACTTTCATTTTATCGTTTCTTGCTATTTTCACAGCCTCAAGTGCGCTCCTTGCCACTACCCCATACGCTATAACCAGCACTTCTGCATCTTCTGTCATATACTCATCGTAAATTGAAATCTCATCAATATGGAGCCTTATTTTATTTGACAATCTCTTGATTAATTTTTCTGCAGTTTCATACGCTGCATTTGGGAAACCAGATTCGTCGTGCACAAGGCCCGAAACATGGAATCTTGTTTTACCCATCTCTATCAACGCATTAGGTTTTGGTTCAGCATATTCACTTTCTGCATACGGCACAAATATCTCTTCATCTTCCAATTCTTTTTCAGAAATTCTATCCACAATTTCTATATCTCTACCATTCGGTAATTCAAATGTTTCTCTCATATGGCCCAAAGTCTCATCCATTAAAAACACAACAGGTGTTCTATATACTTCGGCAAGGTTAAAAGCCTCAATTATATACCTATACGCTTCTTGGACAGTTGAAGGGTACATCGCAATTATGGCATGATCTCCGTGAGTTCCCCACCTCGCTTGCATAATATCACCTTGAGCGGGCTTGGTTGGAAGACCAGTTGAAGGGCCTCCACGCATAACATTAACAAAAACACACGGAGTCTCAGTCATAACAGCATATCCTAAAGCCTCTTGCATCAAACTAAAACCCGGGCCGCTAGTAGCTGTCATTGATTTTACCCCCGCAAGTGATGCACCAATCATAGCCGCGGCACTTGCAATTTCATCTTCCATTTGAATAAAAACCCCATTATGTTTTGGTAACTCTCTTGCCATGGTCTCGGCAATTTCTGAAGAAGGGGTAATGGGATAACCTGCATAAAATCTACAACCAGCTTTCAGTGCTCCATATGCAACTGCTTCGTTTCCCTGCCAAAAAACTAATTTACCCATTTTTTTCACCTACTTCTTCTGTAATCTCAACTATGTCAATGGCAAAATCTGGACATAAATTTTCACACATCAAACATCCTATACACGTTGTATGATCTTCTACTTTTGGTCTATTCATTTCCCCCTTAATAATAGTTTTTGTAGGACAAGTGTTATAGCATATCCCGCAACTTTTACACCAATTATAATTTATCTTCACCTTAAACTGTTTCTTCGCCATTACCTCACCTCACTTAATTAATGATAAGAATATACCAGCTGCAACAGCAGAACCTATTACTCCGGCAACATTTGGCCCCATTGCATGCATTAATATGAAATTAGTTGGATCTTCTTCCTGGGCAATTCTTTGAGCTACCCTTGAAGAATCAGGTACAGCTGATACGCCAGCAGCACCAATTAATGGATTTATTTTATCTTTTAAAAATAAGTTCATTAATTTTGCAAATAAAATTCCAGAAACTATAGACGTTATAAATGCAATAGCACCCATACCGAAAATAAGCAAAGATTGAGGTTTTAAAAACACGTCAGCCCTTGCAGATGCACCAACTGAAACACAAAGTAGAATTGTAACTGTATCAAGGATATATCTACTTGCCGCTTCAACAAGTCTCTTTACAACACCTGCTTCTTTTAAAAGATTTCCAAACATCAACATACCAATTAATGGTAATGCCTTAGGGACTATTAGTGCTACAATTATAGTTGTTAAAATTGGGAATAGTACCCTCTCTACCTTGGTTACCTTTCTAGGTGGTTTCATTTTTATTCTTCTTTCTTCTTTTGTTGTCATCAATTTTGAAACCAACGGTTGAAGTACGGGAATTAACGCAATGTATGAATATGCAGAAATTGCAATTATAGATAACAATTCAGGTGCAAATTTTGAGGTTATAAAAATTGAAGTAGGACCATCTGCTCCACCAATAATACCTATCGATGCCGCTTGTTTTAAAGTAAAACCAAACACCCTTGCCAAAAGAAAGGTGATAAATATTCCCATCTGAGCCGCTCCACCAAGAAAAATTGTAATAGGATATGAAAGCATAAAGGAAAAATCAGTCAATGCCCCAATTCCAAGAAAAATCAGTGGAGGATAGATTCCAAGCACTAATCCCTGTTGTATATACCACAAAACACCACCTGGTGAAGATTGAGAAGGAGGATTTAATATGCCAGTAATATCTGGAGGTATATTTGCTAAAATAATTCCAAAAGCTATAGGTATCAAAAGAAGTGGTTCTGCGTCTTTCTCTATAGCAATATAAATCAGCAGTCCGGCAATCCCGAACATTATCAAATTTCCATAACTAATATGCATAAAAGCTGTACTTTGAAAAAAAGATAATAATGATTCCAGCAACTCAAACTCCTCCTTTATTAGCAGATCTATTCTAATTATATATCACTATTTATAATATGAAAAGAAAAATTACTACGTATTTCAAGCAATTAAACCTTATTTTTTTTAATAGCATCTTTTAAACTTAATAATATATAGTAATACGTTAATTCATAGTTATAATTGGAAACTTTTGAAGACGCTATTTTCGAAAACTCCCTTGCAATCGTATAATCCAAACTATATTCTTCGCAAATCCACAGTGCAACCTTTGCAATAGCCTTTAAAATTTTAAAATTTTTTACTTCCAACAATTCCATTACTAACATATTTAAAGCTTTGCTATCTTCTAATGCCTCTTTCATCTTAATGTAAAATGTATAATATGCATTAACACCCAGTTGTTCTGTAATCTTTTCTTCTACAAAATCCTTATTTTTTATTTTTTCAAATTCCTCTGGAAATTCTAAGTATAACTTTTTTTGTATGAAATCTTTAAACTCTTTTATTTTATTTTTTGGAAAATTTAAAACAAATTTTTGAAGCCTACTTCTAATAGTAGGATAAAGTGAATTCCAACTTGTAGTAACTAATATTATTAACGCATATTTTGGCGGTTCTTCCAACGTTTTTAAAATAGAATTTTCTGCTTCAGGAAGCATTTTCTCTGCATCAAATAACACAACTATTTTCTTGCCACTTTCAACGGAAAACGATAAAAAATCCTGTATTTGCCTTATATCATCTATCTTAATATTTTCCTGATCTATAATATAATATCTTTGCATATCATTATTTGTGATTTTGTATACCAAATTCTCTACATAACTTTTTAAATAATTTTTATTGTCTCCAACAATAGCAATTGAAACCCCAGAATATTCCTCCAATACTTTATCTATGTTCACGTTTCCACCTCGTTAATATACATATCTACAACTTCTAAAACATCATTACTATCTTTGACAATAGTTCCTTTATCCATAAAAATTGCCCTATTAGAAAATTCTAAAAACACTTCCGGATTATGAGTGGCAACTATTATACCCATACCCATTTTTTTTAAATCAAATATAAGTTCTTTTAAAACTTGCCTATCATTTTTATCCAACATTGAAAGTGGTTCATCTAATAGCAGATATTCAGGTTCCATAACAAGTATTGATGAAATCGCAAGTTTTTGTTTTTGTCCTCCTGATAAATTGTGAGGTTCCATATGTTTAAAATCGTATAACCCCGTAATTTTTAAAACCTTTTGTGCCCTTTTTCTTATTTCTTCCCTATCAAGTCCGAGGTTCTCAAGTCCAAAAATAACATCTTCCCAAACTGTACTACCAATAATTTGAGTTTCAGGATTTTGAAAAACATATCCTGTAACAAAATAATGCGGATGATTTCCTTCAACAATTATCTCTCCAGAGTAATTCACCAATCCTGAAAGTGCTTTAAGAAAAGTGGATTTTCCACTACCGTTATAGCCCAAAAGCAATACAAACTCATCTTTACTAAATTTTGTATCTATCTTTCCCAAGACTCTTTTATTTCCATAAAAAACTTCAAGATTCTTTACAATTATATTATCATCTCCAATTTATCTCCTGCATTAAACTTTAGTATATCTGCCGCCCTAGATTGATTTGCCGCAATTTCAACAAAACCTGTGCTATCATTATGTACTAATAACCCTCCAATATCAACTTCTGCATAATACCTCAAAATGGGTAATTCTACCCATTTTCTTCTAAAAAATAACTTGATCTTTTCCTTTTCTTTTATCCATTCAAATGGTATATTAGTCTCTATATTACCAAACTTATCAATATACGCAACTTCTCCTAATATTTTATTTTCGATTTTCTTTGCCTTTAAATACGGCAAGGTTGCGTAGTTAAATAATTGACTACCAAGCTCTTTAAAAAAACCCTTTGTAATATACGCTGCAACGGGCGAAAAAATATCCCTGCCATGAAAAGTACTTGATTTGCTATAATGATATCTTTGGTTATTTAATTCCCTTATCTCTAAAGGTTTTTCTCTTTCAAAAACTAAAGTAAACAATCCATTATCCGGTCCAACAAAATAATAATTTTCCGTTTTAACGGCTATTGCCTTTCTTGCACTCCCTACACCGTAATCCACTACACACAAAAAAACCGTTCCTTTGGGAAAATGCATAAAAGAACGCGAGAGGACATACATCGCCTCCCGCACATTAAACGCAGTTATCTGATGGGTTAAATCCACAATTTCTTCGTCTACTATTTGCTTAATTACTCCTTTACAAATTCCAACATAATGTGAATTTCCCCAATCAGTCATAAATACTATCATAATTATCACCTTAATAAAACAATTTTGTTAATTCTCTTAGATAAAAATCCACAGGTCTATAATTTATAATCGTTTCAGAATACGGTATTTCCGTAATAGAAAATCCTTTTACACCAACTGCATGATATACTTTTCCAATCTTTATCATCTCTATAGCATGCGCAGCCATTTGTGTTGCAATAATTCTATCCATTGCACTTGGAGAACCACCTCGTTGTAAATATCCCAAATTTGTATATCTCCATTCAATTCCAAAATCTTTTAACTGTTTTTCTATATACCTTCCAATAACAATAGACGAACCTTCTTCAGGTGAAAATTTACATTCCTTCTTAATATCTTCAGGGATTTCCACACCAGATTCGATAACTATTAATGAAAATCTCTTTCTTCCCTCATATCTCCTTTTTATAATATCAATCATTTCATTGAAATTGGTCTTTTCAGCAGAAGAAATAATATAATCAGCCCCACCTGCCAATCCACCAATAACTGCTATCCAACCACTTGGTTTTCCCATTGTTTCAACAATCATAACCCTGTGATGCGATTCAGCAGTTGAATGCAAAACATCAAGCGCGTTTTTTACATTTTCAACTGCGGTAAAAAAGCCTATAGAAAAGTCTGTAAAAGAAAGATCATTATCAATAGTAGCCGGAATTACAATAGATGGTACACCTACATTCATCAAATTTATAGCTGATTTTGCTGCAAGTCTACCACCAATAATTATCAATGCAGAAATACCGTATTGTTCTACCTTACTCTTAATTTTTCCAATTTCGTTATTCTCTGGTACATACAAAGAAGTACCTAACATTGTTCCACCTTGATGCAAAACATTGGAAACATTGCCCCTTAATAAAACATCCAGATCATCCCTTAAAAACCCCTCAAAACCATCTTTTATACCCATTACTTCAACATTTAAATCCAATCCTTTTACAACAGCTGCACGTATAGCCGCATTAATCCCAGGAGAATCATTTCCGACACATAATACTCCCACTCTTTTCATATTATAACCCCCTTACAATTGTCATTAAGACTATAGAGGTAATTGCCATCAATTTAATCAAAATATTGATAGAAGGACCAGAAGTATCTTTGTATGGATCTCCTACTGTATCACCAACGACTGTTGCTTTATGCGCAAAAGAACCCTTTCCTCCAAAATTTCCCTCTTCAACAAATTTTTTTGCATTATCCCAAGCTCCACCTGAATTTGCCATAAATATTGCAAGCATTACACCAGACACGGTTGCACCGATCAAAAGACCACCAACTCCAATCGCTCCAAAAGAAATATAAATCAAAACAGGTGATAACACCGCAAGCATAGCTGGTAAAACCATTCTTTTCAAAGCACCTTTTGTGGCAATTTGAATACATCTTTGATAATCTGGATCTTGCGTTCCCGTCAAAATACCCGGAATTTCTTTAATTTGCCTTCTTATTTCTTTAACCATATCATCTGCCGCATCACCAACTGCATGCATGGTCAATGCAGAGAAGAAAAACGGAAGCATACCACCAATAAGTGCCCCTAAAAATAAATACGGATTACTCAAATTTACAGAGGAAATTTCAGATAATTCACTAAAATTAGCAAATAAAGCCAAAGCAGTTAACGCGGCAGAGCCTATTGCAAAACCCTTTCCCATAGCAGCTGTAGTATTTCCCACTGCATCCAATGAGTCGGTAATTTCTCTTACGCTTGGATCTAATCCCGCCATTTGCGCAATACCACCTGCATTATCAGCAATTGGACCATATGCATCAACTGATAAACTAATTCCCAAAGTTGAAAGCATACCAACTCCTGCAAGTGCTACACCAAATAATCCTAAAATTTTATAAGCCAGAATAACTGCAACGGCAATCAATAATGTGATTATAAAAGTTGATTCCATTCCCAAAGCTGTACCACTTATTATAACGTTAGCAGGTCCCATCATACCAGTCTTTGCAAGTTTTTGTACCTTCTTACCAGAAGTATACCATTCTGTTATAATTCCAATTAACAATCCAACTATTACACCAAAAAACACCACAAAAAATAATTTTAGCCATTCAATATATACGCTGTAAACAAAAGTCATCGATAAAGTTAAAATTCCAGAAAAAATCGTACCAACTCTCAAAGTTTTTGCAGGATTATCTGACTTTTCAGCCTTCAATAATGTATAGATTATTCCAATAATTGAAGAAATTAATCCAAAAATCACAACAAATACCACTGATAAAAATCCTTTTTCTTTAAAGAAGATATTTCCCAATACAATCGCAGAAAAAATTGAACCTACATACGATTCGTACAAGTCTGCACCCATTCCTGCAACGTCACCTACATTATCTCCAACATTATCCGCGATTACAGCGGGGTTTCTCGGATCATCTTCTGGAAGATTGGCTTCTGTTTTTCCTACAATATCTGCTCCAACATCCGCAGCTTTTGTATAAATTCCTCCTCCAACCCTTGCAAATAACGCAACAAAAGATGCGCCAAGCGAATAGTAACTTATTAACTCTATATCCCTAGTAACATAATAGGTTATAGCAAGACCTAAAATTCCCAAAGTGGATACAGTTAGCCCCATAACTGCACCACCTGAGAACGATATTTTTAAAGCTTTTCCTAAACCTTCTGTTGCAGCCCATGCAGTTCTTGCATTTGCCCTAGTAGCTATAGACATCCCAAAATATCCAGCAGCTACTGAAAAAAGAGCACCAACAAGCAAAGAAATGCTCGCCTTATACCCCATAAGAAACAAAAACAAAATTGAAAGGGCAAAAATTACCGGGAAAAACACCTTATACTCTTGGAGCAAAAAAGATTTTGCACCTTTCTGGATAATATTAGATAATTGAGTGGTTTTTTCATTACCAGATGAATACTCTAATATTCTAAAAGATAGAAAAATAATAAATCCAAGAGAAATAAACCCCAAATACAAAAAGTAGGCCAAAATATCACCCCTTTAGAGAAAATTGAGGGCCTTTTCGCCCTCATTTTATCTTTTTATCCACTTTATAACTACAGGACTTGCTATATAAAGCGATGAATAAGTTCCAACTACCGTGCCTATAGTCATTCCAAATGCAAAAGGTTTAATGCTATTTCCAGAGAATAGCAATAAAACAAATATAACTATAAACGTGGTGAGTGATGTATTTATAGTCCTTTTAATAACCTGATTTATACTATCATTAACTATATTTTCTATACTTTTTCCTCTAGCTCTCTTTAAATTCTCTCTTATCCTATCATACACAACAATTGTATCGTTAAGTGAATAACCTATAAGTGTTAAAACAGCTGCAATTGCCGCAACATTAAGTTCGTAATTAAAAAATGAGAAGAATCCCAATGTGATTATAACATCGTGGATAAGTGCAACAATTGCACCTACTCCAAATACAAATTGAAACCTCAAAGTTATGTACAATAAGATTGCAAGTAAAGTAAATACAACTGCCTTCCAGGTTAGATTTTTAATTTCTTTAGCTGCATAACCACTGGTTTCGTTAAATCCAATTACATTTGCAACCTTCCCTTTTTCTTTAAATGCTTCAACAATTTTTTTACTAACCATATCTTTTTCTTCTCCAGAATAAACTCTCAACTTTCCTTTTTCATCAAGTGGGGAAACAACTATGGAAAATTTCGTTATATCTTTTGGATCATCAATACTCCTTATTTGAGTTACCCTTGCATTTTCAAACTCTGGTGCCAAGTTTTTTATTACATTTCTCACATATGCCTCATCTACAACATCGTTAACACTCAAGATAATCTCTGAACCACCCAGAAATTCTACACCAAGGTAAAATCCTTTAGTAAATATACTCACAAGAGATGCCGCAACCAAAATTATAGAAAGTATTATAAAAACATTCTTTTTTCCAACAAAATCTATCATGCCTTGGCACCTCCCTTGCCAACACTTTTAACCTTAATCCCACCGGAAAATAGTTCTAAGAAAAATCTCGAGACTATCAAATTAACAAACAAACTACCCAAAACACCTATAATTAAAGTAATGGCAAAACCTTTTACAGTACCTGTACCAAAATAATAAAGGAAAAGTCCAGCAATTATCGTTGTAAGATTTGCATCAAAGAGTGTAATAAATGATTTTGAAAAGGCTGTCGAAATTGCAGCTTTTACTGAACTTCCCTTTCTTAATTCTTCCTTTATTCTTTCATAAATTATTATATTTCCATCAACAGTTGTACCAATAGTCAAGATAATACCTGCTATACCAGGTAACGTTAAAATTGAACCAGTTACCGCCAAAATTCCAAGCAATAAGAATGTATTATACAACAATGCAATATCTGCAACGATTCCCATAACTCCATAAAATACTATCATATACACAAGAACAATAACAACACCAACTATACCCGCTTTTATTGACGCCTCAATTATATCTTTTCCAAGCAAAGGTGCAACCCATCCAGATGAAACTTTCTCTAACCTTGCAGGAAGCGCTCCACTCTTTAAAATTGCAGCCAATTGTTTTGCCTCATCCAATGTAAAGTTTCCCTTAATTAACGCACTACCATCTGTTATCTTTGCAGTAACAAATCCCGCAAATTGCACTCTATTATCCAAAACAATTGCTAATCTCTTTTTTAATGCTTGTTTATATGCAATTCCTCCTTGATTAAGTAATTCTTCTGGTACATAAAGTTTTTCCGTTATTCTCTTAAATACATCCACATAAGCTTTATCCATCTTAAAGGTTACAACATAACCAGCTACATTATTTCTGTCAACTTGTGGTATTGCCTCAACAATCTTTGGTGAAACAAGCTTCAAACTGGAAATATTAGCAATCTCTTTTTTGACAAGGTACCACTTCTTACCTTCCCTATCAAGCAACCACTCTGCTTTCTCTCTTTTGGCTTCGTTTGTTAATTCTGGATCTATTTTTGGATTTGTGCTTGTCTCATCAACTACTTGACCAAACCAAAGTATACCTGTAGAACCGATTAGTTGTTCTGCTCTAGCGGTATCTGTAGCCCCTGGAATTTCAACAATAATAAATGTGTTTTCTTCTCTAAACGTCTGTTTAACCACAGCTTCGGTATAATTTGCCATATCAAGTCTATTTCTTAAAACAGTCCAGACATCTTCCGCAATCTGTGATGGATTTTCTACAGATTTGTCGATATCAACTTTGTATTCAATTCTTGCTCCTCCACTAATATCAAGTCCTAATCTTATTCTGTTAAATAAACTTGCAAATCCTCTATATCCATTTGAAGTAGGCCAAAGTAAGGATACAAAAGCAAGTGCAATAACTATCAATGTTATTACGCCTCTGACTTTATTTTCTTTCATCTAAATACCTCCCCTTGGTTTATTATTCCTCCTTGTTTTTTATTACTTTTGCTACATAAACCTTTGCAATTTCAAGTTCAGTTGTATTGTTACTTTTTATTTTTAGTGTATCTTTTTTTACATCTATAACCTTTCCTACAATACCGCCAGAGGTAATAACAGTATCTCCCCTCTTAATTTCAGAAATCATTTGTTTAAATTGTTTTTCCCTCTTTTTTTGAGGTAAAATCACCAAAAAATACATCATTACAAAGAAAATGAGTAAAAGGAATAACATTTGAAAAAGTCCACTCGCAGCACTTGGAGCAGCCGCCGCTCCCGGATTGGACACTCCAGCAGATGGATCAGGTACACCTGAATAAACAAAATTTGACATAAAAACACCTCCTATATTTTAAAAATTTATTCTTTCTGCAGCTTTAACAAGATGCTCCATTAATAATACAGTTGTAATTTTTCCCACACCTCCAGGTACAGGTGTAACTTTTGCAATATCGGAAACTTCCTTAGCAACATCCCCCACAATACCATTCTCCGTAACATTTATTCCCACATCTATAACCACGGCATTTTCCTTAACCATTTCTTTGGTTATGAGTTCAGGCCTTCCCGCAGCAGCAACTACAATATCTGCCTTCTTTGTAAATTCTGAAAGATTTTTCGTTTTTGTATGACAGACAGTCACCGTAGCACTTCTATCACGCCTCAACAACATTAAAGACAGTGGTTTTCCAACCGTATTACTTCTTCCCACAATTACTACATTTTTCCCAATAATTTCCGTATAACTTTCCAAAATCTTTATCACTGCTTCGGCTGTACATGGTGCAAAAAACTCTTCTCCATATGCAAGCATCCCCAAATTATACGGATGTCTACCTTCTATATCTTTTCTCGGGTCCAAATTTTCAAAAACTTCCATTTCATCAACATCAGGCAGTGGATGCGTTACAAATATACCATCTATTTCTTCATCATCTGAAAAACTTCTTAGCAATTTAATAACGTGCTGTGGTGTTTTTCCCTCTATAATCTCATAATCCAATCCAAACCGCTTAGCAGATTTCTCTTGACTTCTCAAATAACTTATTGTAGATGAATCAGGTTTGTATGTAACTACAACAAGTTTTGGCTCTCTTCTTAACTTTTCAATCCTTTTTAAAAGCTCACTTCTAATTTGTGTATACAAAGGTTTTACGTCAATATACATCAAAATCCCCCTTTTAAAATTTTTTAATTGGCTTTACCCCCTTTGAATATAATATCCCACAAGCTTCGAACATCCCAATTTTGGTTCTCAAAAGTCTAACACCATTTAATTGAGCAACTCTTATCGTTTCGGGCATTATTTCTCTATTTCTAACTATTATAACAGCCGGAATTCCAACCACGCCGGCAGTTCTAACACATTGTGGAGTGGCAAGCCCTGTAATTAAAAGCGATCCTTCCTCACCAAAGGCCAATACATCGCTCATCAAGTCAGATGCAGCAACTTTCTCGATTTCAATTTCCAAATCACCATTTACTAGCACTTCTGCATTTAAAAGCTGAGCAATTTCTGATAATTTCACAATTCCACCCCTTTTAAAATATCTCCTCTGTAATTAAATTTCAAAAACGCCTCAAATGTCCATGGACATTTTTCCTTAAATATCTCTGCAATCTTTATTGCATATTGCTGTATTTCAAATTGCGCATGAGAATCTGCACGCAAATTTAAAAAATTCATCAAGCTCCTTGCATTAACAGTCCAATAAAATTGCGTATAAGATGACATTGGAAGAACTATCCTAGCCATTTCCCTTGCAACTCCTATTTTTAATAGCTCTTTATACGCTCTATAAGAATCTTCTATCGCTTTATTTATCAATTCAAGCGCCATATTTTTTAAATCCTCATCTTCAACCTTTACCGCTTTTTGTTTATCTTCTTTTACATTTTTTCTTATGTGATTTGGTATATAAAATTCATCTTTTAGCTCTGTATATCTTAAACTTGCTTCGTTAAAAGACCCTATTCTATGTCTAAACCACTGTCTTGCAACAAAAATAGGAGTTTTTACATGAAATGTGAAAACAATATGCTCAAAAGGAGTCTCATGTTTATGCTCCATTAGATAAAAAATCAATTTTTTATCCTTATCAGGTGTCTTAATCCCCTTACCATATGAAACACGTGCAGCCTTTACAGCAGAATAATCATCACCCAAAATATCAACTAATCTCAAAAATCCTTTATCCAGTACCTTATATTCCAAAAAGAGGCACCCCCATTTTCTTAACTATTATTCTATATCTTTCTTCATCTATAATACCACTTTTATACCATTCTTCAAGTTCATTAATCTTTATTAAATTCACAACAGGTTTAAAAGTCAACCTATGTTCTGGAGTAAGTCCATATTTTTCTATTAAATCTATGTGCAATTTTGTAGGATAACCTTTATGTCTTTCAAATAAATAATTTGAAAACCTCTTAGAATAGAAATTAAGTATTCTATCTCTAATGACCTTTGCAACAATTGAAGCGGCAGAAATTTCTTTTACAAGAAGATCACCTTTAATAATACATTTATACAGATATTTCAATTTTAAGTTTTTTCCGTCTACTAATACTAAATCGAAATCTACTTTCCTTCTTAACATATCAAGTGCCCTGTTCATTGCAAGCTCAGTTGCATGCAATATATTCAATTTATCAATCTCAGCAGGTGTTGCAATTCCGATACCAAAAAATGAATTTTTCAATATCTCAAAAAATAATTTTTCTCTACTTTTAGCGGTTAATTTCTTTGAGTCGTTTATCCCTTCAACATCGTTAGTTAGAACAACGGCACCTGCAACAACGGGTCCAAATAATGGGCCTCTACCTGCTTCATCTACACCTGCAACTATCATATTATCGCTCCGTAAACTTTATCTATATAGCCTAAAAAATCTTTTACATCTTTGCCGGTGATTATAAACAACCAATTGTCTTTCCACCAAGCAACTATATCAATCGCCTTATACCTCATTTGAAAATATCCTCGATCAAATAAACTATATGTTAAATAATTCAACTTTAAGGGGCTACCAAACTGATTTTTAAATCTTTTCCAATTTTCCTTTGCACGCAACTTATCATTATACTTAAATACATAAAATGTACCATTAAATCCCTCAAATATTCCATACAATCCCCTTTCAAGCTCTACACCATAGATTTCTTCAATTTCACCAATTGAAACAAGTGGATATTCAAAACTATCTAAAAGCAAAATCGCGCTTTTTTCCGAAAAACTTCCAGGCAAAGAAGGGGTTTTAAATAAAATACCACAACTTGAAATTAAAAGCACTAATGAAATGATTAAAATCCAAAATTTTTTCATAGTTTATATACCCTCCCCTAAAAGTCCAAATAATTCCAATGCTTTCTTTATTATATCACGTCGCATTGCAAGGTCAGCGTGAGATGCCTTGAAAAATACATTTAAGTCCCCGTACGCACTTGCACTTATTGTTGGTACCATTCCATCATTCTCCAAAAAAACCGAATTTTTCGGATATATGTTATCAATAACATATTTTAGAAAATAAAGTCCAACAAAACTTGGTAAGTGTGTTTCAAGGATTTTGTCTAGATCTGTTACGGTAAAATCTAACTTTCCAACAAAATTTATTACTCTAATATTTTTAGGAATTTTTGGATAATCTCTTCCAAAAACCAAATACTTATAATTAGGTGCCACAATATATCCTTTAAATAAGTTAGCTAGAAACAGTGCATATTTTATTAATTCGAACCTTTGCCCAATATATAAATCAAAAAAAGATTGATCAAAAGTTGCAATTTGTGCAAGTGGTGAACCCAAATGTGGTGTCCCAGCAAAAATCACACATTTTATCTTTTTTGCAAAATTTTCATCTTGCAAAGCATACTTCAATAAAATTCCACCCATACTATGTGCATAGATATAAAAACTGTCAAATCTACTTGTTAAGTCTACTAATTCTTTTGAAATATTCTCAAGTGGCACATCCAAACTGGGATATAAAAAAAGGTAAAGTCCAACGTTTTCCGGTACTTCTTCTTTAAAAGTACTTATCATATTTTCTTTATAATAATCAATTTTTTCATCTACTTCTCTTGGTGAAATTCCATGGATAAGAATTATTTTCTTTTTTCCATCTTTTATCTTCAACAACTCAGGTTTAAAAGGATTCCAATCTTTTTCCTCAACTTTATCGTATTCAAAAAATGGTTTTATTTTTATATCCAAACTTCTAAAAACAACTACACCTTTAAACTTATACTCATACAAAGTAGAAGAAAACAAAAAACACGAAATTAAAACTAATAAAACAGATAATCTTTTCAATTTATTCCTCCTCAAAATATCTAAAAAGTATCTTTGAAAATTCATTTAAATCCATGTGATATACAAGATCAGCAAACTCATCATATGAGGTACTATCAATATTAATTATAACCAAATTCCCTTGATTTTCTTTTATCAATAAAGGAAAAGAAGCAGCAGGATATACCTGCAAAGAACTTCCCATTACAAGTAATGTATTTGCTTCTTTTAAAAGACTATACGCATAATCGAGGTTTTTTACGTTTTCTCCAAAAAATACAATATCAGGTCTTATTATTCCACCACATTTACAGTAATACTTTTCAGGAAAAGAATATTTTCTTCCACACCTTTCACAATAAAATCTGCTTGCATTTCCATGGATTTCAACTACATTTTTTGATCCTGCCTTAAAATGTAAATTATCTATATTTTGAGTAATAATACCTATTAAATATCCCAAATCTTCTAACCTTGCAAGTAATCTGTGTGAAATATTACACTTTGCTTTATACATTTTACTAAATTCTTTCTTTACGAAGTCATAGAACTTTTCAGGATATCTTTTAAAAAATCCATAATCAAAAATTTCATGACCGTATCTTTCGTACAATCCATTTTTTCCCCTAAAATCCGGAATACCACTATTTGTACTTATTCCAGCTCCAGTTAACGCAAGCACATTCCCCTCTTTTATAATTTCAACTAATTCTTCGAGCATATTCCCACCACACAATCAAAATAAAAACAGGTATAACCATTGATTTAAAGAAAAAAACCACTAACAAGGCTAACCCTAAAACAATAATCTTTTGTTTATCCCATTTTTGTAATCTTACTATAGAATACAAAACTCCTAAAACAAGCCCTAAAATTGAAGCATAAATCCCGTTAAAAAGGGGAGAAAGTTCATTTGAATATTTTCCTACTAACGTACCGGCTAATACTATAACCAAAACCGGTGGAATCAAAACACCAAATACTGCAAATACGATTCCCCAAATCCCAAAAACTTCTTCACCTATTAAAATTGCCATATTAATTGCTATAGGGCCTGGCATAGATTGTGCAAGAGATAAAATTTTCCCAAATTTTTCATCATCCATATAATTTGAAAATTTTCTCTTAAAAATTGGAACCATAGCATAACCTCCGCCCAATGTTAAAGCGGAAGTAACAAAAAATTTTGTAAAGATTTCCCAAAGTTTAGAATAATCCTTCTTCATTTTCATTCTCCAAACTTTCTAAAAACTCTCTATATTTTTTGTCTATCTGTTCTTTTTCATGTTTAAAATTAATAAGCTTTTTTCTAGCTATGGAAAGTAAATCAACGGCCTTACCATATAACTTTAAAGCAAGCTCTATATCAACATCATTTTGATGAAAATAATCTTTTATTCTTTCTATTTTTTCGATAAGATCGTTGAATTCCAATCGTTCCATATCTTCAATTTTTAAAGAGAGTATGTCCTCCATACAATTCCTCCTTTTTATTCTTTCTCTCATTAAACACCTTTACATTGATTTTTCCATCCTTAAGATAAAGTCCCAATTTTTCACCTATCTTTATTTGCCTTATACTACTTACTTTCTTTCCGTTTTTCAAAATGACTGCTCCACCAAAAAGTAGCGGGGCAAGTTCTTCTTTTTTTAACAATTCTTGAAAAATTACATTTATGCTAGATTCTGCACGGGAAATCTTTAATTCAAAATCTTTTTCAAGTAATTTTGCATAATTGAGCATATTACTTTCTTCATTTTTAAACTTACCATTCATTTTCTCAGAAATAAAATTGAGAACATCCTCTGAAATCCTACGCTTTGAAAAATCTATCTTATACTCTAGATGATTTTCTAAATTTTCATAATAATTATCCAACAAATAATTAATGTTTTCAAATCTAACTGTAATTGTTTTATTTATGTAATCTATAAGTTGGAAGTTCAATATGTTATTAACATTTTTGAATAAACTCATTACCAACAATCTCAAATCATTCCAATTATTATCAACTTTCTTAATATTATCATCTATCTGCTTAGAAATTGCCCTTGCAACTTCTGTAGGCGTTGCAAACCTTTTCCATGCAACATAATCTGGAATAGTAAAATCCCTTTCATGTCCTATTCCAGATAACACGGGGCAATATTCATTAAACTTTGCAATCTCAACGCCTAATATTAAATCATCAAAATACATTAAGTCACTCTTTGCCCCTCCACCCCTTGCAATTACAACTACATCATAATCAATATTAGATCTTTTTATTCTATTTAAAGCTAAAATTATTCCCGTTGCTGTTCGCGCACCTTGCATTGGTGATTCATACAAATGAACGATTGGTTGATAAAGATAGCTAACTTTTAAATTTTTCAAAAAATCCTCATAGCCTGCGGCAGTACTTGAAGAAATAATTGCTATTTTCTTTATAGGCGGAAGTTCTGATAAATCGTGTTTTTCGAGCATAAGTAAATTTCTCATTTTAAGTTCTTTTAATATTTCTTTCCTTCTTTTCTCTATTTCAGATTCTCCAACAGGTGCAATAGTATCTGCAAAAAATGTAAAACTCATTCTATCTCTATAAAAAGATAATTTACCTTGAAAAATCCACTTTTTCCCCACTAGATCTTTTTCACTTTCTATCCCCAAAACTTTTAACATACGTGGATACAAAAATTTTAAAACAAAAACCGTAATCTCAATGTTTCTCGTTCCTTTTTTTCCTGGATAGGTCTGAGAAACATCAATGTACAATCCCGTGTTATGTACATTTGCCCTTACAACATCCGCATAGAACCTAAATGTTTCCTGTGTAATACCAGTAGATTCTATCTTATTTACAACGTACTCGTTTAATTCTATCAAATCTTTAAATTCTTTCACTATTCCCACTCTTTTCCTTCGTATAAGTCTACTTTTAATGGGACTTTTAACTTAACAGAATTCTCCATTTTGTCTACTATTATTTCTTTTACTATTTCCAATTCCTCCTTTGGAACTTCAAAGACTAATTCGTCGTGAACTTGCAAAATCATCTTTGTTTTTAATTTTCTCCTCAAAAGTTCATTATGTATATTAATCATTGCAATCTTTATGATATCTGCTGCTGTGCCTTGAATCGGTGTATTTATCGCTATTCTTTCACCTTCTTGGCGAACATTTTTTGACCTTAGCTGTGGAATATATCTTTTTCTTCCAAACAAAGTCTTTACAAACCCATTCTTTTTTGCAAATTCCACTGTCTGTTTAATAAAATCAAAAACACCATTGTAATATTTAAAATAACTATCTATTATCTTTTTTGTCTCATTTACATTCAATCCTATTCTCTTTGACAAGCCATACGGTGAAATACCGTATATTATCGCAAAATTTACCATTTTTCCCATTCTTCTCATATCTTCTGTTACCATTAATTCAGATATATTAAAGATATTTGCAGCGGTAATGGTATGGATATCATAATTATTTTTAAATGCTTCAAGTAATTTTTCATCCCCACTCATGTGGGCTAAAATTCTCAATTCAATTTGTGAATAATCCGCTCCGACTATATACCAGTCTTCAAATTGAGGCTTAACAGCTTTCCTAATTTCTCTGCCTTCTTCAGTCCTTGTGGGTAAATTTTGAAGATTAGGCTCTGAACTGCTCAATCTACCTGTTGCAGTTCCCGTTTGATGAAAGCTACTATGTACTCTCTTTGTAATATCATTAACAGAATTTGGTATTGAATCAATATAGGTACTCTTAAGCTTTTGATATTTTCTATGTTCCAGTAACAATTGCGCAATTTCATATTCCTTGGCAAGTTCTTCTAAAACCTCTGCATTTGTTGAATCTCTACCCGTTGAGGTCTTTTTAATAGATGGAAGTTTAAGTTTATTAAACAACACTTCTGCAACTTGCTTAGAAGAATTAATATTAAAACGCTCACCGGAAATCTCATAGATTTTTTCTTCTAATCTTCTCATCCTCTGTTCATATTTTTCGGATAATATTTTCAAATAATCCAAATCAAAATACACTCCATTTAATTCCATTTGAGCAAGTACATTTATAAGTGGCATTTCTATGTTGTAGAACAAATCTTTTATTTCTGATATATGTTTACTCAATATATGAAACAATCTAAATGTAATATCTGCATCTTCGCAAGAATACTCTGCAGCTTTTTCAATTGGAACAAATGAAAAATCATTCCCAAATAAGGGAACACTACCATCTACTAATTCGTCAAAGCTTATCATTTTATACCCCAAAAACTTTAAAGATAACTCTTCAAGATTGTACTTTCTTTCATCAGGATTTAAAAGATACGCAGCAACCATTGTATCAAAATATGGGGGATGGGGATCAATTCCAAAAAGTTTAAAAATCTTATAATCAAACTTTAAATTCTGACCCACTATATTAAACTCTCCACTTTCCAAAATTTCCTTTAAAAACTTTAATACATACTTTTTTTCAAAATTTTTTCCATTGACATGTGAAACGGGGATATAGTATGCTTTACCTTCCTTTGTAGCAACAGATATCCCTACAAGTTTTGCACTATATGGTTCAAGTGAAGTTGTTTCTGTATCAATGGAAAAAACTTTCATTTTCTTTATCTCATCTTGTAGTTTTTCAAGTTTTTTTAAATTATCCACTACAATATATTCCTTTTCAAATTCCTCTTGCAAATTAAGTTCTTTAACTATCGAAGAAAATTCAAAATTTTTCAAAACTTGTAAAAGTTTTTTTTGATTATACCCCTTATATATCAAATCCTCTGCTTTTAAATTCAAGGGCACGTCGTATATTAGTTCAACCAATTCTCTACTTAATGTTAAATTTTCCTTTGAATTTTCAAGTAATTTTTGTAGCTTATTGGTAAGTAACTTTTTATTTTTTATAACATTGTCCAAAGAACCATATTTTTTCAACAAAGATGTGGCAGTCTTTTTTCCTATTCCCTTAACACCTGGAATATTATCAATTTGATCTCCAACAAGAGAAAGATAATCTGCAAATTGATACGGATAAATCCCGTACTTTTCATACACTTTGCTTTTATCGTATAAAACTAAATCTGTAATTCCCCTTTCTATCCGCCAAACAAAGATCTTATCATCAACAAGCTGCAATAAATCTTTGTCACCTGTTATTATATTTATCTGTTCAAAATCATCGTAAAATTTTTTTGCAAGTGTTGCGATAATATCATCCGCTTCGTATCCCATTAATTTTAACACTCTTAACCCAAAACTTTCCACAAATTCCTCTATATACGGAAGTTGTTCAATTATAAGCTTGGGGGTTTCAGGCCTATTTGCTTTGTATTCAATCAAAAGTTCTTTTCTTTTCTGACTTCCTCCTTTTGAATCTAAAACAAAAGCACAAGCATCTTTATTAATATTGATATGCTCTTTAAAAAACTTTATTAACATCTTTGCAATTCCGTATACTGCATTTGTATGCTTTCCTGTAGAAGTCTTTAAAGATTGATCTATTGCATAAAACGCCCTATAAACTAAACCTGTACCATCAAAGAGAAACAGATTTGCCATCTTTTTGCATCTCCCTGATCTCATGCAACGTATTTACAGCACGTCTCAAATGTGGTATAACGATTGATCCACCTACAATTAAAGCCACATCAAACACCTCAAAAAATTCCTCATCGCTCACTCCATGCTCTACACACCTAATCATATGATATGTTATACAATCATCACATCTTAACACCATAGAAGCAACTAATCCCAATAACTCCTTAGTTTTTTCATCTAACACACCTTTTTTGTAAACATTTGTATCCAGATTAAAAAACCTTTTTGTATTCAAAGTACCATTTTCAAGTATTTTCTCATTCATCTTCTCTCTGAATTTTTTAAATTCTTCAAGATTCATATTATTCCTCCTTTAATTCATAAGTGAAAATAACTTCATCTCCATTGGAAAGTGGTTCTGTAAAATAAGCGCTTTTTCCATTTTTTAACAATTTATAATTTTTTATTTTCTTTAAATCAATCTTAAACTTGCTAAATATATCGGCTAAAATTATCCCCCCGCCATCTTCAGAATAAGTTGTATATATTTTATCACCATTTTTTATTTCATATTCTTTACTTACCAAAACACCATTTACTTCATACAAAAGCGTATCCTTTTCAATTACCTCTTCTTTTCCATTCAAAACTATCTTTACACTCTTCGTTTCACTCTGGGCAACATCCTTTATCTTCAAAGGAGTTATTTCAAAAACAACTTTAAGTGTTTCCCCAGGATCTACCTGATTTTTGTCCGATAATTCCAATTCGTTTTTAAAAATCTTCACTTTACCAACTTTTTTCTCTTGATAAATATCATTATAAAAAAACTCTACTGTTGCAAGTTCCCTTTCAAGTTCAGCCCTTATATCTTTGACAAAAACTGGATTATAATCAATCTTATCTCCATCTTTTAAAATAACATTCTCCTTTATAATTTCGCCATTTAATGAAACAGATGGAAAGTATTTCCTTTTTTTATCACCAAAATCCAAAATTATAGGTAAAACTACATCATAAAGACTATAGGATTTTTCACCTGTTTGTGATGGTTTACCAATAACTATTCTATCACCATGTTTTACTTTATCTCTTAATGTAGCACGTTTCCCATTAATATAAATGGGTGCGGGTTTTGGTAATTCACCTTTTAATATTTTCATCTTTCCATTAATTTCAAGAACAATAGATTCACTTGGTTTTCCCAAAAGATCAATCATCGAATATCCACATTGTAGAAGTACTTCGCTTAACATATGCCCACCAGAAAAACCAACTAATTGTATCGGTTCATCATTTACAAATACCTGTTCAAAAATAGTACCACTCTTTGTAAGTGCAGTATACGCAATTCCTAGCGGAGTTACAAATTCACTACCAACAACAATTCCCGTATTATCTAAAATATTCAAGTTTTTTGCATCTTTTAAAGATATATTATCAATTTCTATATCCAACTTTTCTGCAAGTCTTTCCACGAATCCTGGAACTTTTGCCCCACCACCAACAACCATTACCACTTGCGGCTTGTCACCATTTAAGGTTAAAATCTCTTCAGTAATCTTTGTTGTAATATTATCAACTACCGGTCCAATTATTTCGTTAAGTTTTTCTTTTGTAATTTCTTTTTCTTTATCTAAGATATTTCTATAAACTTTTTTATTTTCTTCTGGAGTATTTAACCAACGCTTTAAATTTTCCGCTGTGGAAAAATCTACAAGTAAAGCCTTTGTTATTGATTCTGTCATTTCATCTCCAGCAAGTGGCACCATTCCATATGCTATAATGGTTCCTTCCTTGGATATGGCAATATCACTAGTACCCGCTCCAACATCAACCAAAGCTATATTTAAAATTCTTAAATCTTCCGGCACAGTTATATTTATCGCAGCAATTGGTTCCAAAGTCATGTGTGTCATTGTAAGATCTACTTTTCTCAAAACTGACACCATTGCATCCACTACTTGTATCGGCAAAAAGGCCGTTACAACTTCTACTTTTGCATTCTTGCCTTTTAACCCCTTTATTTTTTTCAACCAATTTCCGTCTAATTCATATTTTATTACGGAATAACCCACACAATACATATTTTCCGCATCAATCTTTTGCACCGCGCTATCAACCGCAGAAAGTTCTAATCGCGTTATAAGCTCATCATCTATCTCATTAACGTGTGAAATATCCTCTTCATATTCACCAATAGCCGTGGTCAAAAATCTTCCTGCAAGTGCAACAGCTACTTTATCCAAAGTCACATTGTTTCTACTTTCAAGCTCTTCCTTTACCTTCTTAACCACCCTTGCAACTTTTTCCACATCGTGAATTTGTCCATCCAACATTGCACGATGTTCGTGTTCTTTTAATACTATATCATGGACTATAACTTTCTCATCTTCCAACGAAGCTAACACACCTGCAATTTTTCTTGTGCCTACGTCCAGAGCAAAAACCAAGCCTCACACCTCCACAACGGTAACTCCAACTCCACCTTCACTTGGCCTTCCAAAACGATAACTTTTTATCCTCTTGTCTTCTCTTAAAAAATTCCATATATTCGAAGCCAAGCTTCCAGTACCTTTTCCATGCACTATATATCCATTCGAATAATCAGAGTATATAAGATCATCAATAAACTTATCCACAAGTTCAATAGCTTCTTCCACAGTCTTTCCCCTTAAATCAATTTCATTTGAAGAAAGCACAGAAACACTTTGATATAAAACAGGCTCTTCATCTTTTTTAGGTGGCTCAACCTTTCTCAATCTTGACTTTTTTACCTCTATTTTTAATCCATTAAAATCTACAAGAATTTTCCCGTTTTGCCTTTTTTCAATTATCCTACCAACAGCCGTTCCATCTACCAATTTAACGTAATCCCCTTTGTTTATTTCCTGGGCTATATTTGGATACTTTAAACTTTCCAAAGTTTTATCCACCTGGGTAATATCCTTTTCCCTTTGTTCAAGCCTTTTTAATTTTTTCTTTATTAATTCTTCGCTATTTGTTTTGGTAGAAAACAATGCAGACTGGATCTCTCTTTTTGCCGTTCTAAATTCCCTATAAATATTCCTCAATTCTTTATCAAGTTCCTCTATTTTCTTTAACTTCAAAATACTATATTTTTTTTCATACTCCGATTTTAATCTCTCATATTCTTTTAACGTCTTTTCAAGAAGCTTCTTCTTTTCTTCTAGTTCACTCACTTTTAAATTCAAATGTTTAATTATATTTTCAATTTTTAAATGATCCTCAGATATATATATCTTTGCTCTATCAATAATATCTTTATTCAATCCCAACCTTTCTGAAATTTCAAACGCATGTGATGCACCTGGAGTATTTAAAAGTAACCTGTAAGTTGGAGATAAAGTATTTATATCAAATTCCATTGACGCAGTCATAATATCATCACGTTCCATCGCAAATAACTTTACATTCGTAAGGTGAGTAGTAATAATAAATTTAATATTTTTTTCAAGCAAATGCTCTATAATTGCAATTGCAAGAGCACTACCTTCAAATGGATCAGTTCCCGAACCTAATTCATCTATAACCACCAAAGAATTTTCATCGGCATCTTTCAAGGCTTCTATTATTCTTACCATATGAGAAGAAAAAGTGCTGAGATTTTCCACAACATTTTGAGAATCACCTATATCTACAAACAACTTGAAATTTGGAATTCTTGTACCTACATCTGAAAGAACGGGAAAACCATGTTGGGACATGAATATAAACAGAGAAATAGTCTTCAAAGTAACAGTTTTACCACCAGTGTTTGGACCTGTAATTATCAATCCTTTTTTATCTTTAGGAATATCTATAGAAATTGGAACAACTTTATCCCTTGAAATTAATGGATGCCTTGCGTTTACTAACTTTAAATACGTACCTTCTGGCTTTACCACAATCCCATTATTTTTATACGCATACTTTGCACGAGCGAAAAGTGAATCAATATGCCCAACTATCTTTATATCGTTAATTAAATGTGCATATCTATCGTGAATTTTACTAGTTATTCCTCTCAATATTTTATTGATTTCTATCTTTTCTTCACTTCTTAATATTTCAATTTTATCATTTAAATGTATGAACTCCTGAGGTTCAAAAAACAATGAAACTCCAGTATTTGAAACTCCATGAACAATTCCTTTCAAATGTCCACGTGCTCCTGATTTAATTATAAACACATATCTTCCATTCCTAATCGTATACAACTGCTCCTGTAAATATCTACTATTTTTTGAAATAAATTTTTCAATCTTTTCTTTTATTTCTAAAGATAACCTTTTTTGCTCTTTTCTAATAACGGACAAGTTTTTAGATGCCTTATCCTTAACATTTCCATCAGGTTCAAACACAGATTCAATTTCATTAATCAATGCATCATAATTTCCTAACTTTGATATATAGAAACTAACTTTATACCTTGTACTACTTATAGCTTCTTTCAAGCTATGCACAAGTAACATAAATTCCTTTATCTTAAATATTTCATACGGCTCAAGAATGGGATAATTTTTTGTTTTTTGCAACAAAGGTCTAATATCTTCAATTTTTTGAAAAACAGGTAACCCTTGGGTTACCTGTATATCAAACACTTCTTGAAGATACTCATACTCTTCACCATTCACACATTCTTTTGAAATTTTTTCCAAGTGTTCTCTACCATACACAGAAAAAGTATATTCCAAAAACTGCTTAAAAACATCTTCCCAATCCAAAAACCGCTCCATATCAAACTCCTTTAAAAGGGTATACTGAGTGCAAAGTCTAAATTCAAAGAATTTTCAGGTTCAAGCTCAATTGAAACGTCCTTCCCCGTTTCAGTTTTCGACCCTGTATAGAATTGGATACTATAATATAACCTTCCGCTTAAATATATATTCTTACTTAAAACAAAATCACATCTAATTCCAGGTTTTAAAGCAATCGAAGATATCACAATTTTATTGTAATGCTCAAAGTTCACACTTTCAAAATCACTTAAAGATGTACTACTCCCAGAAATTTTTTGGAATATCTCTTTTTGCAATAAAACTTCTCCCTGAAAACCAATCTGTAATTTTTCCCCAACATTAAACAAAGTAACACCAAATATCTTTACATTAAAGTCAAATCCCAATCCTCTAACCAAATATTCTTTATCTGGATCAAAATTTGCAAACAGGCTAAAACCATATGCCACTGGAGAATTGTGTTGAGGATCAACATTTTTTTCATATCCAAAAAACATAACAAAATTTTGTAATAAAGAATAATTATTCATTAAATTAGTATCGGCTGGCTTTAAATATCTCAATCCTAACCAAGTCGATTGATTTAATGTAAAAGAAAAAATACTTAAAGACAATAACAATGCAAATATCATAACCACTCTTTTCATGCAACTCACCTCCAATTAATATTATATCACAAAAACTAAACTATAATAACGTACAAAAGCGCACTAACAGCTGCTGCAAATGGAACAGTAACAAACCAAGAAATTATAATATTTTTCAATATTCCAACATTAACAACTTCAATTCCTCTTGCAAATCCAACTCCTGAAACTGCACCTACCACTGTATGAGTGGTGGATATAGGCATACCAAATGTGGACGCAAGTAAAACTGTAGTAGCAGTTGCAAAATCAATGGAAAAACCACGTGTATTATTCAACTCTGTTATATCTTTACCCACTGTCTTCATAACTTTATAACCCAAAATTGCTACACCAAATGATATACCAATACCACCTAATGCAAGTATATACTTTGGAATTTCTATAACTCCAGTTGCATTTCCCGTTGTCAAAATTATATAAATCAATGCCAAAGGTCCTACAGCATTTGCAACATCATTTGCACCATGTGCAAAACTCACATAGCAAGAAGTTACAACCTGTGCTTTTTTAAAGACTTTTTCAACTAAATCATATTCTCTGCCTTCCCCACCAAATTTTCTTATATATAGAAAAGAAACAAAAAACACCAACATTCCAATAAAAATACCCACGTAATTTCCAAATATAGCATCTTTTTTCAAAGTTTTCACTACAAAAAGAAAAGCTATTGTATAAAACGCTCCACCTAAAAGTACTGGTGCAACAATTTTAGCGGCCTTTAATGGATTTTTTCTGTGTAAAATGCTCCATGATATAAATTTAAATATCACAAATGCTAAAGAACCACCAATAAGTGGTGAAATCACCCAGGTTGTTACTATTTTTAGTAAGGTAATCCAATTAACATAACCTACCCCTCCGGCAGCAAGTCCAAAACCAATCATTCCCCCAACAATTGAGTGGGTAGTTGAAACGGGCATTCCCCAGTAAGTTGCAATTAAAACCCAAATTGTAGCCGCAATAAGTGCGGAAAAAGCTCCCACTAAAATTTTATTTGGATCAGATATTATATTTAAATCAACTATACCTTTTGCAATGGTTTTAGTAACATGTGCACCAAATAAAAGCGCACCTAAAAATTCCAAAATAGCTGCTATAAAAACTGCTTGTTTAGGAGTAATTGCACGCGCTCCAACAGCTGTTGCCATACTATTTGCAACATCATTTGCTCCAATAGAAAATGCCATTCCAAACCCAACTAAAAATGCAGCAAACACTAACAAAACTAACACCTCCTACCTAATTATCATTCTTATTCTTTCCACAACATTTTCAGCTCTATCTGCTATTTTCATCATTAAAACCACTATACTATTTAGAAAAATCACATCTACGGGATTCATAATACTTTTTTGAGCATATAACAGTTTCCCGATTTCTATTCCTAATTTATCAGTTGAACTTTCATCTTTTTCCACATCAAATGTTAAATTATCTTCTTTTTCAACTTCGTTTGGGGAAAAATCAGATTCAACTACCGTTCTTAATTCATCAACAGTAAGTTTCATGTACTTTATCACTTCATATACGTAGTTTCCCATCTTCTCTATCTCTTCAATTATCTCATTAGGACAATTTTCCACTCTATTCATCGTCATTACTTTCACAAAATCATCTACTGCGTCAATAATTGAATCTTGATTATGCACTATTTCCAATGCATCTATTCTATCAAAATAACTCCACCTTAATTTTGTGTAAACTTCTCTCAATTTTGTCTTAATTTCATCAGCTTTTGATTCATATTCATCAATTTTTTTTGAATATTCCAAAATTTCTTTTGCATTAAAATAATCTTTTAATATTTTAGGAACTAATTCTCCTGCATTTAGACAATATTGCGCATGTTCACTCAAAAGTTTAGTTGGGGAAATTTCAGGAAAAAGTCTATCAATAAATCTTTTCATGTTAACCCTCCTCTTTATTTTGATAATTAAACCCAAACTTTGGAAATAACAAAGTTCCCAATATCAACGGAAAATAAAAAGTTATAATTCTATATATAGTTATTAACTCAATAGCTTTATTTCCACCAAATATTTGTGAAAACACTAATTGGTATGTTCCTTCAATACCACCACTTGATCCAGGGGTAGGTATATAATATGCCACCGAATTTAACAAAGCCAATACCCCAATTATGTACCAAAAATTTATATTAACAACAAACATATAAAGTATAAACCCATACATACATATAGTTAAAAAATAAAGAATTATATCAAAAAATAACATCCACGGATTTTTCACCCAAAGTATATTTATACTTTCATGCAACGAATCTATCCACTTTAAAATCTTATCCTTTTCCATCCTTTTCTTAAATATTCTTCCAAAAAACAACAATATCTTTTCCAAAAATTTCCTGTTGACAAATCCTAAAAATATAAGTATAGAAACCCCCAAACTTACCAAAAATCCCACAACTATTAATGTAAACCCAATACTTTTTGGATATGCATTTAATATTGGTTTTACAAAAATTAAATCAAGTGCAAGAATTACTATTGAAATTTCTAAAGTTCTAGAAATTATTATATTTGTTGCATCTTCTGTTTTCACCCCAATTTTTGAAAGATGATAAATTTGATACGGTTGACCACCTATGGACATAGGTGTAATAAACGAAAAAAATTTACCAAAAAATACGTTCCTTACTGTTTCAAAAAATGGTATTTTATAACCAAAAAAGCATAATAATAGCTTTAATCTCAAAGAATCAATCAAATATATCAATATTAGAATAAAAATTCCCAATATGAATTTCTTTGATAAAAATACATCTATCCCAACACTAAATGAATAAAAAAATTGAAAGAGGATAATAACCGAAAAACTAATAGCTATCGATACAAATACCTTTTTATATATCCCATTCAAAGTTCTCAACCCCTGCCAAAAACAAATCTTCTTTGGTTGTTATCTTTATATTTGATTTTTCACCCATAACAACATATACATCAAAACCTGCTTTTAAAACTACAGACGAATCATCTGTGTAATTTTCTAAATCTTTTACTTTCTCGAATGCTTCTAAAAGGACAGAAAATTTAAAAGTTTGTGGGGTTTGAATGGAAAATAATTTCTTTCTAGGTGGGACGGTCTTCACTCTATCATTTTCAACAAAAGCAACGGTATTTTCAACAGGTAAAGCTGTTACTACTGCACCATAATTATCAACAAATTCAATATTTTTCGACAAAATTTCTTTATTTACAAATGGTCTTGCACCATCGTGTATAATAACATTATCTTCTTTTGAAATTTTATCTTTTAAATAATTTATAGCACTTAACGTAGAATACTCCCTCGCAAAACCTCCTGTTATTATTTTTACTTTTTGACCGTATTTTTTCAAAATTTTCCTTGATTTCTCTAAGTAATCCTTATTTACAACTACAACAATTAAATGTATAAAATCTTCAAAAAATTTTTCCAGAGTATGCTCCATTAAAGTCTTGCCGTTAAATTTTAAAAATTGCTTTGGAATTTTTTGTGAAAACCTTTTTCCACTACCTCCAAAGAGTATTACTCCAACATTCATAAAAATCACCTATTCTTATCCAACTTATATATTTTAATCTTATAAGAAAGTGTTTTATAATTAATATTCAACATTTTTGCAGCTTTCATCCTATTCCCTGATTTCTTTAATGCAAGTGAAATATATCTTTTCTCCACATGTTTCACCAATTTACTCGTAAAATTAATTAAATCAATACCGGAAAATGTAGACTTTTTAAATTTTGGTATATTTAACATACCATTTGTCGCATATTCACTTGCAACTTTCACAAGTTCTTTTGTATTTCCAGGCCAATTATAAAGTTTTAATAATTCATATTCTTCATCATCCGGTATTCTCTTTTCGATATTATTGTATTTAAAATAGATAGAAGATAAAACTTTATCAAACATAAAAACAATGTCTTCCTTTCTATCCCGAAGTGGTGGTATCTTTTCCCCCTTTGTTTTTGAAAAAGTAACCTTTACTCCTGGGAGTTTTAAGCGAATATATGATACATATTCATTTAAATACATGCCATCTTCGTATTTTAAAGTCGCTTTTTCTTTATCCTTATACATTGATATTAATTTGTTTAAAAACTCATGTATTACAGGACCTTGGAGTTCTGGAAAAGAATACAACATATCAAATTCTCTTTTCAAATCATCATATCTCTGTCTTTCTTCAAGATACAAAACTGCAAGCTCCAATTCCCTTATGGAATACACCACAAACTTACCCGGAACATTCTTTTTTTCAGTTAAATATACAACATCCCAATAATTTTCTTTTAATTTTTCTTCTAAGTTTAAATCATAAATATCAAAAACAACATTCTGATGGTTATATAAAAATCCCCTCAGGTCCTCCACGAGAGCCTGAGGGATAAGAATTCTAATCAACATTTCACCCCTTAATAATTCGTGTTCCAGTTTCACCCCTCAAGGCTTTATCCAATACACTCATATCTGTTATCAAACATTCTTTACCAGTTGCTTCAACAAAATCTATTGCAGCTTCTATTTTAGGTCCCATACTTCCTTTTGGAAAATGACCTTCTTTTAGGTGTTTTTTTGCATCAGAAACAGTTAATCTATCCAACGCTTTTTGATCTTCTTTTCCATAATTTAAGTAAACTTTCTCAACACCTGTTAAAATAATTAAAACATCCGCACCAATTTCCTTGGCAAGTAACGCACTTGCCCTATCTTTATCAATTACGGCTTCCACGCCCTTTAATCTTCCATCTTCAAGGACTACAGGAATTCCCCCACCACCTGCTGCTATAACAATCACATCATTTTTCATAAGCAATTTTATCACATCTTTTTCAATAATGTCCAGAGGTTTTGGAGATGGAACAACTCTCCTCCAACCTCTACCCGCATCTTCAACTATTTTCCAACCTTTTTCACGTTCCAATTCTTCTGCCTCTTCTTTTGTATAAAAAGGTCCGACAGGTTTAGTTGGGTTTTCAAAAGCGGGATCATTTTTATCCACTATTATTTGTGTAATCAAAGCGGAAATTTCCCTCTTCCTTCCTTTCTCTTTCAAACAATTATTCAAGGTTTGAGCAATCATATATCCTAAACTACCTTGAGTTTGTGCATCATTAACATCAATAGGAAAAGGTGGAATTTTATTTTTTGCAATTTCCTGTTGGATTAGCAAATTTCCAACTTGTGGTCCATTTCCGTGAGTAATCGCAATATCATACTCATCAAGCATATTAACTATATAACTTGCAGTTTCAGAAAGATTTTTTATCATATTTTGTGCAGTGGGTTTTTCTCCTGGCCTATTAACTGCATTCCCACCAATTGCAACAACAGCTAATTTTTTCATTATTTTCCCTCCTTTTGTACACTAATAGCCGCTGCAATAGCAAGTGAATTTTTCTTTGATTCACTTGTATCAGCACGTGAAACTATAACAATAGGTGCCTTTGCCCCCATCACTATACCGGCAATCTTACCATTGGCAAGATAAATTGCAGATTTTCCTAAAAAATTTCCGCTATGTATATCTGGCACAACCAATATATCCGCCTTTCCCGCTACATCACCTGAAACTTTTTTTATTTTAGCCGCAAATTCACTTAAAGCATTATCCAATCCCAACGGTCCATCTACTACACAACCTTTTATTTGACCTCTCTGCGCCATCTTTGCAATAATTGCCGCTTCCATAGTTTCAGGCATATCTGGATTTACAACCTCAACTGCTGCAATAAGGCCTACCTTCGGTTCTTTATATCCCAATTTATGTGCAAGTTCAACAGCATTTTTAATAATTTGAACCTTTTGTTCCAATGTTGGCTTTATTACCATTCCGCCATCTGTAACAAACACAATCCTATCCATGCCCGGTGTCTCTAATAATGCAACGTGAGATAACAAACCATTTCCTCTCAATCCCCATTCTTTGTTTAAAACTGCTTTTAATAAAGTGGAAGTTTTAATAAGGCCTTTCATTAGAATATTGGCATCACCAGATGAAACTAATTTCACTGCTTTTTCCGCTATCTCATTTTCAGATTTTGCATCAACAACTGGCAAATCCATGCCTAATCCATTTAAATTTCTTCTCACAATTTCCTCATTTCCAACCAAAATAGCTTTTATTCCATAATCTTTGACATCTTTTATAGCTTTTAAAGCCTCTATATCCTCTGCACCAGCTAATGAAACAACCGCATCTTTGGTCTTTGCAATATCTACAATTTCTTCAAAACTCTTTAGCATTCCTTCACCTCCCAAGATATTTGACAATTGATGCCATAAATGTCATACTGAGTATTGTATCAAAAACCACCCTATAGTCATCATGCACTAATTTAACTTTCCTTCCATCAATTCTTTTAACAAGTGGCAACATTTCCACCAAATCAGCACGAGCTGTATCTGAAAGTTCAACGACTAATTCTATAGGTTTCTCAAATTTTACAATTTCAAATTCCTCTCTTGGTACCCCTATCATTTGCTTTGTCTTATTCTCAATATCCAAAAGAACTTTTTTCATAGATTTGTGCTTTGCAGAAAATCTTCCCAAAGAAGTTTTTGTCTCCACATAAAACAAATTTTTAAAATTAACCTGTGTTTTTAGTTTATCATCCCCTATAATCATTGCAACAGGTACATTGTAAAGTCCTGCATAAGCAGCGTTAATGATTGCTTCATTCATTATCTTTCCATTTATCCAAATATTATGTATAGAAGATGAAGAATATGTATGATCCATTACTGCATATCTTGTGCCAATTCCAGCATGATAACCAAAAAACACAACTCTATCAAAAGTTTCATCAAGACCTGTCATCATGTAATCCTTTCTCAACCCACCGGATATTATTTCCACATTATCAAATTTCTTTGTAATTTCCCACAACACGTTATCTCCCATGGCGTGAGAATCGGAAATCAACACATAATTATTTCCAACAGCTTCCAAAAATTTTTCTAGTTGTTCCATAAGCAGATGTTGTTTGAATTTAATACCATATTCCACATCAGACCACTGCGTTATCCCCCCTAATCCTTCAAAATCTAATGAGACATAAATTTTCATATTTTTCACCTCCATGTTACAAATTTATTTTATCTTAAATCCCCAAAAAATCTAAGCTTCGCATACTTGTGTAAAAATTAGAAAATCAAAAATTCTCATCAATACTTAATTTTCTTTGTTCTTAAAAAAGAAATTTAATAACCCTGCCACATTGTTTCACATTATTGGGAATTTATTCAGAACATTGACACATTTTTCCCTTGAATTTTTACATTGAGGTATGAGATAATAGATTCTGCCCCACCAAAAAATATTCAAAAATAATCCTTGAGGTGTTTCCTATGAAAAAAGAGATAATAGTTGCACTAAAAGAAAAAATTAGCCGCCAAAATTGGGAAAGTTGGTTCTTGGATTTTGATATTAGGGAAATTAAAGATAAACATGTCATTTTCGAAGTTGGAAATATCTTTATAAAAGATAGGCTAGAAAAAAAGTTTAATAAAATTATTTCAAAAATAGTCAAAGATATTTTGGGAAAAGATAGTACATTTGAAATTACATACAAAGAGGTCAAAAACGTTAAAAGTGAAGCTGGTCCATTAATCAAAAAAAGACCTCTTTTAATCACACCACTTAACCCAAAATATACTTTCGAAAATTTAGTTGTAGGTGAATTTAATAAGTTTGCATACAACGTATTTATTGAAGCAAGCAAAAAACCAGGCTTTTACAACCCAATATTTCTATACAGTGGTGTTGGGCTTGGTAAAACACACCTTGCTCAAGCACTTGGAAATTATCTACTTGAAAGTAACCCAGATATGAAAGTTGCTTATCTTACAAGCGAAGAATTTATGAACGAAATGTTTTCGGCCATAAAAAACGGAAATATTGAAGATTTTAGGGAAAAATACAGAAAAAAAGCGGATATCCTAATAATAGACGATATCCAATTTTTAATAGGAATAAAATCGGCTCAAACAGAACTCTTTCATACATTCAATACTATACACGAAGCTGGAAAACAAATTATAATCTGTTCAGATAGAACCCCTCAAGAATTAAAAGATTTTCATTCAAGAATGATTTCTAGATTTCAAATGGGGTTGCTAGTAAAGATCGAAAAACCAAACAAAGAGGATTTATTTAAAATCGGCAAAAAAATCTGTCAAATGAAACACATAGAAATTGAAGACAAAATTATTGATTATATCAGTAATGTATACGATAATCCCAGACTCATACACGGGGCAATTCTAAAATTAATCGCATATAAAAATCTATACGGAAAACTAAACCTTTCTATTGCCGAAAGTATACTAACAAATGTCTCCAAACCTCCAAAATCATTTGAACAAAGACTCCTTGAAATCTTAGCAGATATTTTTGATTGTTCACCAGAGGATATAATATCATCTAAAAGGACAAAAAATATTTCATACGCAAGAAAAGTAGGAATGTACTACGCCGTCAAAAAATTAAATCTTTCAACTAGAGATGTTGGAACTATCTTTAAAAAGTCACATTCATCTGTAGTACAAAACGTAAAACAAGTGGAAAAATTGATAAATGATGGAAATATTATAGTAAAAAATTACTTAAAACAAATAGATAAAACATCAAAAACCTTTGCACATGGTGAAAGCATGTGATATAATCTTAATAGTAACTTTAATATCAGGAGGTGTCTAGGATGAAAGTTAGAGTAGACGAAGCAACATGTATCGGTTGTGGTGTATGTGAAAATCTTTGTCCAGATGTTTTCAAAATAGGCGACGATATGAAAGCAAAAGTTCTTCAACCAGAAACAGATCTCGAATGCGCAAAAGATGCAGCAGATAGCTGTCCAACATCTGCAATTACAGTTGAAGAGTAGTTAGAAAAAAAAGAAAAAACACCCTCAACTATGAGGGTGTTTTTTTATACTGCTATTTTCCTTCAAATTTAATATAATCGAATTTATTAAAAAAAACTTAAATAAAAGTGAAAAAATTAATTTTATTGTAATTTTTTACAGAATTTATGCTATAATTCTTTGTAGATAAACTTTTAAATTCATGATAGAATTAGAATCCAAAAAACAACAAAGTGGAGGTGCTAATTTGATGAAACGGGCTTTATTTTTTTCTTTTTTAATAATCTTCTCAATAATGGTATTTACGATTAATCTGGAAAAATCAAAGGAGCTGTTCTTGTATTATATCCAAAATTTTGATAATCCCAGCGATGAATTTCTTTTGACTGTCAAAAAATCTATTGACAAAGATTTACCTTTATATAGATTTTACAAAATAGCACTAGTAGGTAGTGTTGAAAAGACAGATGTAACGAAAAAGGTTGGGGATTATCTTAATGTTATATACAAGCAAACAATATCTAAAGATTACAATGAACAGCTTGCACGTGCAATGTTTTTTTCGTACCTTGAATCCTCCCTTGAAAGAAAAAAGTTTGAACCCAGCTTTATTAAATCTTCCCCAAATTTCAATCAATTTTTTAACAAATACCAGTCAAAAGTAATTTTTGCTTCCAGAAACTTCATTTCAGATCTCTTTGCAAAACATTTAGGTGCAAAAATAGATCTCCCTCATGACATCGCCGCACCATATTATACATATGAATTTAAATATACACCAAAATTCAACCAACCTGAGTTTTCAGATGAAATAAAAATTTTGCTTAATAATGAAGAAATAAAGAGTAAATTTAATGAATACCTTGGAGAAATAAAAAAACACCCAGATAGATTATCCTATTACATAAATAGGTACACCAGCCTTATGCAAAGAAACATTATAAAAGATATTTCCAATTTAAAAAATCATTTCTCTGAGTATTTCGCAAAGCTTCCTCCCAAAAAAACAAATTTTTGGTGGATAAGGTGGATCATATATGTTTTAATCATACTAATTTTCTTTAAATCAAGAAAATGGAATTATGTTATTTTAACAATTTCTATTGTTGAAATACTATATTTGTTCTTAGCATTTGATGTACTTTCAAACACAGACGCAACTATATATGGGTTAATAGCCTTCTTTGCACTGATTGCTTCCATATTTATAACACTAAAAAACAAAAAAATATTTGATATTATCATTGTTTCATTATTAGTTCTTTCATTTTTCATTCCAGCGTTTTCTACAAAAGATCTACTCATGAAAAATCAAAAAGATTTTCAGAATTCCATATATTTTGATGAACTTACAAGCGACGTCTTAAAGGATAAATATTCTAGATTTTCAAATATTATTACCAATTTGTTGACAATTGTTAATTCAAGTATTAATAATACAGAAAGTATAGTAAATAGAATAAAAATTAACCTAAACGAAATTGATAAAAACGTAAAAACAGCTGAATACAAAAGCATTGAAAACTTTGATAATAGAATTAAAGATTTTAAAAGCCTAAAAGATGAACTATCAAACTATGTAATTGAAGAAGATATAAACAAAAGCCAATTTAAAAGAGCGGAAAAAGACCTAGAAAAGTTTTCAAACAAAATAGCAAAACTCTCTTCCGAAAAATTTGAAAAATTATTTGTATCAGAACTTAAAAGAAGACTAAATTTAGAAGAAATCGCTCCATCTGTTCGTAAATTAGAAAAAATTATATCAAATACAAAAGACAAAAATAGCTTAAAAATATACTTCTATAAAACAAAATTCGGCATAATAACTTTCGTTCTTATAACAATTGGTCTATTTTTATACACTTTAAAAAACAAAAATTATTTTATTTGGATAATAGCATCGATATTGTCATCAATATTAATGCTTATAACCCCCATTAATTACATTGTCCAATTCGGTGTACCAATGTTGAAACTAAATTATACATTTACTATTCCAACATTATTTATAATTTCCATTTTAATCTTATTTAACTCATTAAAATCTTTACCCAAAAAGGGTTAAACTCTTAAAAGGAGGGATATTTCATGAAGAAATTACTTGTTTTCATTTTAGCAATGTTTTTTGTGGTAAGTGCCTTTTCATTTAAAGCAATTATGGTAACAGACACTGGAGGTCTTGGCGATAAGTCATTTAACGATGGAACTTGGGCAGGTATTCAAAGAGCCGGTAAAGATTTAGGAATAGAAACACAAGTTATTCAATCGTACGAACAAGCAGATTATATCTCAAACCTTACAAAAGCCGCTCAAGAAATACAAAAGGAACCAGATGGTGGTATCGTATATGCTGTAGGATTTATGATGACTGATGCTCTTTTCCAAGTTGCTCAACAATTTCCAGATGTATACTTTGCAGGAATAGACATTGCACCTCCAACAGAAGATGTTCCACCAAATGTAATATGTTTCTTATTCAAAGAACAAGAATCTGCGTTCTTGGTTGGATATATAGCAGCCGCAACTACAAGAACGGGAAAAGTTGGATTTATAGGTGGAATTCCTATTCCTCCTGTTGAAAGATTCAGATACGGTTTTGAAATTGGTGTGAAGGTATACAACGATTTACACGGAAGAAATGTAGAAATTTTAAAGGGTTATACAAATGCATTTAGTGATCCAAAAAAAGGTAAAGACCTTGCACTTTCACAATTTGCAGGAGGCGTAGATATTATATTCCACGCAAGTGGTGCTTGTGGTAATGGTATTATTGAAGCTGCAAAAGAAAAAATGGTATCACTCGTTGGAAAAGAAGATCTCGCAACAATTTTGGATTACGCATACTCAAACGGCGGATATTTTGCAATTGGTGTAGACGTTGATCAAGACTATATGGCACCTGGTATAGTACTTGCAAGTGCGATGAAAGGTGTAGATACAGCATCATATCTCGGTGTAAAATGGGCATACGAAGGAAATTGGATGCCAGGTATACACAAACTTGGTCTTAAAGAAAACGGTGTAAGAATGAGTCCAATGAAATACACAAAAGGGTTAGTTACTAATGATACACTTGCAGAACTTGCATACCTTGTTACACTCATTAAAAATGGCATACTTGTAATCCCAGAAACAGAAGAATCACTTAAATCCTTTAAAACCCCAAAAATAGCATTCCCATTCTAAAAGCTAAGGGGGGCTCTCCCCCTAGCTTTGTTATTTTACCAAGGTAATAAAACTTTGGTAAAGTAACAAAGCAGAAAGGAGGATTACATTGTGTATGCAGTAGAAATGGTAAACATTGTAAAAAGGTTCCCCGGAGTTTTGGCAAATGATCACGTCACCATTAGAATAAAAAAAGGCGAAATACACGCCATTGTCGGTGAAAATGGTGCTGGAAAGTCTACGCTAATGAATCAACTTTACGGATTATATCATCCAGATGAAGGTGATATCTTTATCAACGGACAAAAAGCACAAATCAAAGGGCCAAAAGATGCTATTAAAAACGGGATCGGTATGGTCCACCAGCATTTTATGCTTGTTGATACATTAACCGTTGCAGAAAATATAGTTTTAGGTAGTGAACCTACTAAAGGCATGAACTTTGATTTAACAAAAGCAAAAAAAGATGTAAAAGAACTATCTGAAAAGTATGGATTGCTAGTTGATGTAGACGCAAAAATAGAAGATATTTCCGTAGGAATGCAACAAAGAGTGGAAATTTTAAAAACATTGTACAGAGGAGCAAACATAATAATACTTGATGAACCTACAGCAGTATTAACACCTCAAGAAGTAGAAGAACTATTTGAAATAATGAGAAAGTTAAAAAAAGATGGAAAAACTATTTTGTTTATCTCGCACAAACTTCATGAAGTTATGGAAATAAGTGAAAGAATAACGGTTATGAGACTTGGAAAAGTAACTGGTGAACTTGAAACTTCAAAAACAAATCCACGAGAAATTGCAAGGCATATGGTGGGAAGGGATGTTGTATTAAGAGTTGAAAAAAAACCTCATGAACCAAAAGATGTAGTATTTGAAATAAAAAACCTTGTTGTAAATGACAATAGAGGGTTAACAGCGGTAAATAACGTCTCTTTTTCAATAAGGAAAGGTGAAATTGTAGGAATCGCAGGTGTTGCAGGAAATGGTCAAACCGAACTTGTTGAGGCTATAACAGGTTTAAGAAAAGTTAAAAGTGGTCAAATATTGTTTGAAGGTAAAGATGTTACAGGTGCAACTCCAAAGCAACTTAGGGAATTGGGACTTTCACATATCCCTGAAGATAGATTAAAACATGGAATCATTGAAGAATTTGAAGCATATTACAATGTTATTTTAGGTCAACACTATAAATCCCCATTTTCAAATGGGACATTTTTAAATCACAAAAACATATTTGAATATACAAAAAATCTTATGGAAGAATTCGATGTTCGTCCAAGGAGAATAGAACATTTAGGTGGGAATTTTTCAGGTGGTAACCAACAAAAATTAGTTGTGGGACGTGAAATTAGAATGGATCCAAAGTTTCTTGTAGTTGCACAACCCACCCGTGGTCTTGATGTAGGTGCTATTGAATTCATTCACAATCAAATATTGAATATGAGAGAAAAAGATGTTGGAATTTTGCTAATTTCAATGGAACTTGAGGAAATATTCTCGTTAAGTGATCGCATTTTGGTAATGTATGAGGGAGAAATAATGGGTGAAGTAAAGCCAAAGGAGACTACTGTTGAAGAAGTAGGTTTAATGATGATAGGCCAAAGATTAGAAGAGGTACGGAGGGGATAAGATGAATAAAAAAGTATCAGCAATACTCATTCCAATAATTTCTGTTTTAATTGCATTGTTAATTTCAACGATAATAATACTTCTTATTGGAAAAAATCCTTTAGTTGCATACTCTGCTTTAATTAGAGGATCATTTGGTTCAAAACAAGCAATTGCAGATACAATAATTAAAACCACTCCTCTAATATTAACGGGTCTTGCGGTTGGTTTTGGTTTTAGAGCTGGTGTATTTAACATTGGTGCTGAAGGTCAAATGGTTATGGGAGCGTTAATTGCTGCAACTTTTGCAGGAAATTTTGGGTCACTTCCCCCGATAATCTCCATTCCATTAACAATATTAATTGCGATGTTAGTAGGTGCAGGTTATGCTGCAATAGCTGGTTTTCTTAAGGCAAAAACTGGGGCACACGAGGTAGTTACAACAATAATGTTAAACTGGATAGCCACATACTTTGCTTCTTATATGGTTACAGGTCCTTTGAAAGTTGGATCTGGTACACCTAAAAGTCCGGAAATTGCAGATTCCGCTCAACTTCCTATCTTAATGAAAGTTGGTGCTATTGAACTGAGCGCTGGAATAATCATCGCAGTTGTCGCTGCAATATTTATGTATATTCTTCTAAACAAATCAACAACAGGTTATGAAATAAAAGCTGTAGGTTTTAATCCATATGCAGCAGAATACGGGGGAATCTCCGTTGCAAAGAATATCGTACTTGCAATGGCAATAAGTGGCGCACTTGCAGGTCTTGCAGGCGCAACTGAATTAATGGGAGTACACCATAGATTTCTCGGTGAACTTTCCGGTGGTAAGGGATTTGACGGTATCAGTATCGCATTAATTGGTCAAAATAATCCGATAGGAATAATCTTTGCAGCACTTTTAATAGGTGCATTAAGAACGGGAAGTAATGAAATGCAATTTGTCGGGGTTCCAAAACATATGGTTATGATAATACAAGGTATAGTTATCTTTCTTGTAGCTGCCGATAGAATAGTACGCACTATTATGATCAGAAAGAAGGTGGAAAAATGAGAATATTAGAGGCAATATTTCTAGTATTTGCAAACCCTCTTTTTTATAAAATTACATTAACAGCTTCAACTCCTTTAATATTTGCTTCACTTGGTGGTGTTTACAGTGAAATTACCGGCGTTGTCAACATTGCATTAGAAGGTATTATGCTCCTTGGAGCGTTTACATCTGTAGTATTTACATATTTTACTGGTAGTGTGTGGATTGGAATATTAATGGCAGTAGTCTCTGGTGTTGCCTTTGCATGGTTGCATGCTTGGGGAAGTATTAAATGGGCTGGAAACCAGGTAGTTTTGGGAACTGCATTAATACTAATTGCACAAGGTGTAACCGGATTTTTAATGGTACCAATTTTTGGAAAACCAGGACAAACTGATTTTGTTGGAAAAGTTAAAGAAATAAAGATTCCAGGTCTTTCAGATATACCTTTTATTGGAAAGATATTTGGAGAGTTAAGTCCATTTATATACATAGCGTTCATATCAGTTGCATTTTCATGGTGGCTTATATACAAAACCAAATTGGGACTTAGAATGAGAGCTGTAGGTGAAAACCCAGAAGCTGCAGATACTCTAGGTGTTAATGTCTACGGTATAAGATACTTTGGAGTTTTAATGAGTGGTGTTTGGGCAAGTCTTGCAGGTGCGTATCTTAGTATCGGTGAAGTAGGACATTTTAGAGAATTAATGTCAGGTGGAAGAGGTTTTATTGCACTTGCAGCTATGATTTTGGGAAAATATAATCCAGTTGGTGCAATGCTTGCAAGTTTGTTATTTGGTGCATCAAGTGCTTTTGCTAATCAAATGCAAAGTAGTTCTCTAATCCATGTTTCAGCTACAGTTAAACCATTATTTGATATGATACCATTTGTCCTTACAATAATCGTTGTTGCAGGATTCGTTGGAAAATCACGTCCACCAAAAGCTGATGGAGTACCATATGAAAAAGTATCATAATGAAAAAGTATCAAAAAAAGGCTTCGGATAATCCGAAGCCTTTGATCTATTTATATACAAAATAAAAAAGACGAAGCTTGGGCTTCGTCTTTTTAATTGGCGGGGACGACGGGATTTGAACCCGCGGCCACCGGTGTGACAGACCGGCGTGATAACCAGGCTTCACCACGTCCCCAACTCTGGTAAGGAAATTCTATCACGATATTTTAAACTTGTCAATTATCTTCTATCAAAGGCAAAGCACAATGCTTTGCCTTATCTGGCGGGGACGACGGGATTTGAACCCGCGGCCACCGGTGTGACAGACCGGCGTGATAACCAGGCTTCACCACGTCCCCAACTCATCTTTTTCACAAAGACCATTATTTATTTTGCCATATACTCTTTGTTTTGTCAACATATCTTTTAGTAAAATTTTAGTTAATTTATCCTTCGTTTTTTACTAATTCATTAATCTTTCCTTTATCAAATAAAAACTTTGCTATATATAGAAAAGGAGTGTCAGCAGCTGCTACTATCCATTTGAAAAAATATGTTGTCCACAAAATACTCCAAAACACATTTAACTCATAAACACCCCAAAACGCTATAAAACAAAACACAAAACTATCAATAAGCTGTGAAATCATTGTTGATAAATTATTTCTTATCCATAGATATTTTGTTTGAGGAAATTTCTTTTTCCATATATGAAAGGCCCAGATATCGTGCATTTGCGAAAGCCAATATGCAGAAAGTGATGCAATAACTATTCTTGGCATAAAAGAAAAAATAGTAACCAACGCTTCCTGTGAAAAATCAGATGCATCTGGTTTAAACAACAATGCAATTTGCATCATTATTGTCATGGTAATTAAACTCAAAAAACCAACCAAAACTGCCTTTCTTGCTTCCTTTTTCCCATAATTTTCGGAAAGGATATCAGTAACCAAAAATGTAGTTCCGTAAACTATATTCCCCAATGTTGCAACAAATCCAAATAACTCTACCGTCTTAATAACTTGGATATTTGCAATAATAGTTGCCAAAGTAGTCCAAATAAACAATCCAGTCTTACCAAAATACTTGTAAAAAATTAATATACCGGAAAAGTTAGCAACCATCAATACTATCCAAAGGATTTCGTTACTCACCAAAATACCTCCTTATTCTAATATTTCTATCCCAAAACCAGCCATTCCAATTCCCACATGTGTCGAAATTACCTTTCCAGTACTCGACTTATCAAAATAAACTACTTGGTATCTTTCTTTTATTAATTTGTACATTTCATCAACATGTTCTCCTCCATTGCAATGTATACCCGTTAAACCAATCTTTTTTCCTATTTTTACTCCTTCTTCCTCCATCTTAGTCAAAATCATATTATAAGCCTTTTTATACCCTCTAACCTTATCAAAAGGTATTAATTCACCCTCATCATTAATATAAATACCAACTTTTATCTTCAGTAAATTCCCGACAAATCCAGAAAATCTACTAACTCTTCCACCTTTAACCAATGAATTAAAATCAGATACAAAAAAGATCGCATGAAACTTCTTCTTTTTTCTTGCATCAATAATTTTCTTTTCAACTTCTTCTAAATCCAGACCAGCATCTAGCAACTCCCTTGCATATCTTGCCATGTTGGAAATAATTGAAGATGCCATTCTTGTATCTATAACCTTTATTGGTATATCAAATTCTTGAGATGCAAGTAATGCTGAATTGTATGTACCTGATATTTTTGTAGATATTGTTAAAACCAAAATCCCTTCATATCCTTCTTCTATAGCTCTCATATATGCATTTTGAAACTGCACAATTGATGGCTGAGATGTTTTTGGCAATTCTTGTGCGTTTAAAAGTTTTTCGTAAAATTTTTCCAATTCTTTTTCATTTCTTGTATCATCTGGTTCGCTTTCACCACTTATCCAATTAATATGTAGCGGTACAATTTCAATATCATACTTTTCAAGCCAACTTTCCGGAATATCAGATGTACTATCTAAGATAATCTTTGTCTTCATATTTACCCCTCCTCTAAAATCTTTCTATGCAATTCTTTAATATTTCTAACCTTTAATATTTTATCACCTTTAATATTTTCATCATAAGGAATTATAAATCTTTCAAATCCAGCTTTTTTCGCATTTTCAATTCTTTTTGCCAAATCCCGTACTTTTCTAACACTACCATCCAAACCTACCTCTCCAATAACCACCATTTTACCCAAATACTTATTAAATAACGAAGATAGTATAGAAGCAGCAATTGCAAGATCACTTGCCGGATCTGTAATTTTAATACCACCTGATACATTTAAATAAATATCATGTGCATCTATTGGCAAATTTAAATGTTTTGAAATTACTGCACTTAATATTATCAACTTTCTTACATCAACTCCATGTGAAATCCTTCTTGAAGTAGCTATTTTATCTCTTGATACAAGACTTTGAATCTGAACCAAAATAGGTTTTGTTCCCTCATACAAACAAGAAATAATATTTCCCGGCATTTCACTCTCTTCGATAAAAACCTTATTTTTCAATTCTTCAAGCCCCGTACTCTTCATTTGAAAAACGGCTATTTCCCCACTAGGTCCAAATCTATTTTTTAAAACTCTTAATATACGAAAATCCGTTGTTTTTTCCCCCTCAAAATAAATAACGGTATCCACTATATGCTCAACTAATTTAGGACCAGCTATATTACCTTCTTTGTTTACATGCGCAATCAATAAAACGGAAATTTTTCTTTCCTTTGAGTACTTTCTGATTTTCTCTACAACGGTCCTTAACTGCAAAATTCCACCTGGAACACCTTCAACTTTATTTGAAAAAATAGTTTGTATAGAATCAAACACGATAAATATAGGAGAAATTTTTTCTATATTCACAAAAATAGATTCTAGTTCATTATCAGTAGTAACATACAAACTTTCATTTTTCACATTTAATCTTTTAGATCTTAGGGCAATTTGTTCTATGCTTTCTTCACCACTAACATACAAAACCTTTCCAACTTTTGAAATTAAATAACTAATTTGAAGTGCAAGCGTACTTTTTCCAACACCAGGCTCCCCACCTAAGAGAATAACTTGTCCTGGTACAATTCCCCCACCAAACAATCCATCCAATTCTTCTTTACTTGTTTTAATCCTTTCAATCTTCAAAATATTTAAATCATCACTAAGCAAAAAAATGCGGGACCCTTTCCCCGCATTTATTTTCTCTTTCACTTCAAATTCCTTTGCACTATCCCAAGCATTACAAACGGGACATCTACCAAACCATTTTGGTGATTCATACCCACAACTGTCGCAAACATATACTTTTTTGGCTTTACTCATTCTTTACCTTTACCTTCTTTTCTCTCTTTTTCTTAAATACAATTTTTCCTCTTTCATATGAACATAAAATAATGTCATTTTCTTTAAATTTTCCCTTTAACAATTCCTCTGATAGAGGATCCTCTATATATCTTTGAATAGTTCTCTTCAAAGGTCTTGCACCATATGCCGGTTCATATCCTTCCTGTACCAAAAAGTCTTTTGCACTTTTTGTTAATTCAAGTTTCAATCCTTTTGATTCTAACCTACTTCTAATATCTTTCAACAAAATATCTATAATTTCTCTAATGTGCTTTTCAGTTAGCTTGTGGAATACTACAATTTCATCTATTCTATTTAAAAATTCCGGTCTAAATGTTTTCTTTACTTCTTCAATAACCTTGGATTTCATTTCACTAAATTCCGCATTTAAATCTTCACTGTCGACAAATCCTAAAGATTTTTTACCTGAAACTATTTGGGCTCCTCCAATATTACTAGTCATTATAATTATTGCGTTTCTAAAATCTACGATGTGCCCCTGAGAATCTGTTAGTCTTCCATCATCCATTATTTGCAGTAACAAATTAAATACATCTGGATGTGCTTTCTCAATCTCGTCAAATAAAATAACCGAAAATGGTCTTCTTCTTACCTTCTCCGTAAGAGTACCTCCTTCTTCGTAACCCACATAACCAGGAGGCGCACCTATTAACCTAGAAACTGAGAACTTTTCCATATACTCACTCATATCAAACCTTATTAACGCCTTTTCATCCCCAAACAAATATTCAGCTAACGTCTTTGCAAGTTCAGTTTTTCCTACCCCAGTAGGTCCAAGAAACAAGAAAACGCCAACTGGTCTTCTTGGATCTTTCAAACCACTGCGAGCACGTCTTATAGATCTAGCAATTGCCTTTACAGCTTCATCTTGACCTACCACTCTATTGTGAAGTGCTTCTTCAAGCTTTAATAACTTTTCGCTTTCTTCTTCTTCAAGTTTCTTTAAAGGAATACCTGTCCAATTTGCCACAACCTCTTCAATATCTTGAACATCTACTACTATGACACTGGTTTCTACTTTTTCCTTCCACTCTTCGTACTTTCTAGTATACTCTGATTTCAATTGCTGTTCTTCCTCTTTTAATTTTGCCGCTTCCTCGTAATTTTGGTTTGCCACTGCTATTTCCTTTTGAAGTTTAATATTCTCAATTTTATTTTTATAAATATACAAATCATTCGGCATAACAAACGCCTTTAACCTTGCACGTGCTCCCGCTTCATCTATAACATCTATAGCCTTATCAGGCAAGAAGTGATCACTAATATATCTTTGTGATAAATACACCGCCGCTTCTAGTGCTTCATCAGTGTATTTTACTTTGTGATGCAACTCATATTTTGGCTTTAACCCTCTTAATATTTCAATTGTCATCTGTGCAGATGGTTCTTGAACGTAAATCTTTTGAAATCTTCTTTCAAGAGCCGCATCTTTTTCAATAAACATTCTGTACTCATCTGGAGTAGTTGCCCCGATACACTTTACCTCACCTCTTGCAAGTGCAGGTTTTAATATATTTGCCGCATCAACGGCCCCTTCTGCAGAGCCTGCACCTACAATCATATGAATCTCATCTATAAACAATATTATATCCTTTTCATTTTTCAAAACTTGCAAAAGTTTTTTCATCCTCTTTTCAAACTCACCACGATATTTTGTACCTGCAACAAGAGATGCCACATCCAAAGAAAAAATAGTTTTTCCCTTTAAAGGTTCTGGAACCTCACCTGCAACTATTCTTTGAGCAAGTCCCTCAACAATTGCCGATTTTCCAACACCTGGTTCTCCAATCAATACGGGATTGTTTTTCTTCCTCCTAACAAGTACTTGCATAACCCTCTCAATTTCCAAATCTCTACCTATTACCGGATCAAGTTCTCCTTTCAACGCCAAAGCTGTAAGATTAACACCAAACCCTTCAAGTTGTCTTGTTCTTTTAACAATTTCATTTTCCAAATCCAAATAATCTGATTCCTCATCCGTCATATTTCCAGATAACTCCCTTCTTAATTGTTGAATATTAATTCCCATTTTTCTTAAAATATGCACCGCTATACCTTCTCCTTCTTTTAAAATACCCAAAAAGAGATGAAAAGGTCTTATCTTATCATCACCCATATCTTTTGCTTCTTCATAAGCTATCTCGGTAACTCTCTTTGCTCTAGGAGTCATCTGAGGAGACATTATAAATCCCCTCATTCCCATACCAACTATTGAAATTATTTCATTTCTAATCTTTGAATAAGAAATTCCATATCCTTCTAATATTTTCCTTAATCTTTTATCATTCAATTTTAAAATTGCAAGCAACAAATGTTCCGTCCCAACATATGAATGTCCTAATTCTTTTGCTTCTTCTTGAGCTGTTACAAAAACCTCGGCGGACTCTTCCGAAAACTTATCAAACATATATTTCACCTTCCTTTCTGTCCGCACCTTATTTAAATTATACCTTAAATAAACGAAAATATCAATTTTTATTAATTTGATAATATATTTTCAATAAATACCTTATCGTACTCAAAATCATAGTCTGAAAAAATGGATTTTCCCAAAACAATTACTTCTCCATTCCCAATTACTTCTTTTGCAGCAAGTACAATTTTTTTCACAACTTTTGCATCACCATTTCCATCACTATCTTCATTATACGCCGTATCTGAAGAAATTAATACTATGGCATTATCACCTACTATTAAAGAACAAGGACTATAAAATCTTACACCATTTACCAAGATTTTATACTTTGCTCCATAGTTATTAACATCATCGAGAACTTGATCATCATTAAATCTTATACTTGAACCCAAATATTCTAAAATTTCGTTTAAAGTTCCAGTATTTCCACCATTTCTAAAATCACTCTTTGAAGTTATAATAACTTTTCCACCGTTTTGAATAAACATTTTTATGTTATAAATCTCATCTTGTGTATAGCTTTTACCATTTTGAATTATTAAAATATCACCACTTTTATTAATCTTTTGGATATATTCTACTTCAAAACCTTTCTCCTTTAAAAAAGATTCAAATTTTGTCAATTTTTCTTTCCCATAATCATTTCCATGCCCAATATCTATTAAAACCCTTTTAGAAACATTCGAAAAAACACCAAAATATTTATCTAAATCCTCTAAGTTCATTACCGTAGCATTTAAAAGTTTTCTGTATATTTCAAAATAATTTTCATCGCTTCCCTTTATTAAAATTATCTTCCCTTTAAATTCCTTTAAAGCTTTTAGTTCTGGACTTAAAAGATCTTTTGAAAAATCGAATCCGTCAATTTTGGGCGTAGAAATAATCAATATATCAACATTTTCAAGATTATTCAAAAATCTCTTTGGGTATAAAACCTTGTATCCATTTCTTCTAAGTATTTCTGCAAATTTTTTCAAATAATCCAAATGATCATTTTCATGCAAAGTATCTATTACAACAGTCTTTTTATAACTTTTTATAAATACTTTAAGTGATTGAACAAAGATCCCATCCACATAAAACTCTACTTTATTGCTTCCAGATGATAATTCTAAATCTAAAATTTTATGTCTATTCTCATAAGCATTTAGTAAAACATCTTCAGAATACAATAATTTATTATTCACCTTGATTCCCAAATGTACATCCTTTTCTTTAGGAATTATATTGTAAATATCAAAAGATAATTTTCCATTAAAATAATTACAATTGTTTACGTAGACATCGCTACTCTTTTGAAAAAATATTGGTGCAGTTACAATTTCATCACCATCAGACTGTTTTACATAAACATAATACCATTCATAACCATCTGGTATCTTAATTTTAACATCCGTTGCATAATCATTTAAATTTGGAAATGCACTAACGATTGTGCCACTTTGTGATACAATCGCAAAATAAGTTAATATATCATCATCTTTATACTTGAAATGTAAAATCGCTTCATCTGGGCTTTCTACAATATCTCCCATAATATAATTTTTATAACTAAACGAAAGCTTCACGTTTTTATCCTCAGTACCAAATGTGTGTCTACTCCAAAGTGCTCCCATTACATCTTCATATGTTAAAGTATTCGAAATAATACCTGTTCTTCCTTCATTTGCACTTCCCCAATTTGCCTTGTGATTATCTTGACCAACAGTTGCACCTAAATGCCATCCCTTATTTAACGCCAAATTATAATTTTTTAACATTTCATTACTAATAACATCTCCTTGTTTCCAATTTCCATTTCCCACTTCAATTAAATTCATATATTTATCCGCTTCTGGATAATATTCAAAATCATTAAAGTTCCCGAAAATCTTGATAGGATGGTTAAACTGCCCTAACTTCTTGTGCTTGATTATCCACTTGTAAAAATCTTCTGCAGAAGGCACATTATTTCTGTCAACCCATTCTAAAGATTCATAAACATTAATATGGCCTATTCCAGAAGTCCATTCAAAACCTTGTAGTGCAATAAACTTTCCTTCTATTGTTGCATTTTCAGCCGCTTTTTTCGTTAAAAAAGGTTTAGTCTTCCCATCTATTAACTGAGTAAAATAATACGCATGATCAGTTACAGCCTGAACATCAACATAACTTTTCGCATAATTATACGCATCTTCAGGCAATAACTTTCCATCTGAATAAGAAGTATGTGCATGTAAATTACCGTAATATATATTTGCAAATGAAAAAAACGTAGCTAAAACCAAAAACAATACTACTATCTTTTTCATAGTCTCACCTCAAAATTTTATTTTTCCTTGCCAAATAATTATAACCTAATTTTGGAATGTAAAAAAAAAAATTATGCTACAATATTGTAAAGGGGGGATAATATGTGGCTTATCTTAAGTGATTCACATGATAATTTAACAAAGGCAAAGGAAATAGAGAAGATTATTTCCAAATATTCAATTGAAGCAGTCTTTCACTGTGGCGATTTTGTTGCACCATTTATACTACCGTACTTTTTAAAAGAACAATTTTACGGTGTTTTTGGGAATAACGATGGGGAAAAATTACTGTTATCTCAAAAGTCAAATTATAGAATAAAACCAGGACCATATGAAATAACACTTAATAATTTTAAAATATTGATAATGCACGAGCCATACGCGTTAAATGCGGCAAAAAATAGCGATTTATATGATTTTGTATTCTTTGGCCATACTCATGAATTACTAGCGGAAAAACACAACAACACACTTATAATCAATCCCGGCGAATCATCTGGTTGGCTCACAGGAAAGGCAACTGCTGTTATTTTAGAACCTTTGACAAAAAAATATGAAATTCTAAACATTTGAGATACTAAAATACAAATGCTTTAAAATTGATAAAATAATTTTTCAAGATTAAATTCACTTATGAAAAGAAATCTTTTAATTTTTTAAATTTTGAAAACAACAAATTAAGTTTTAAAGAAAAAATAATACAGATTAATGAAAAGTGATATAATTTAGAAAGGCCAATATATAGGAGGTGAAAAGGTAATGAGTAGTGATAGTTTCAGTTGCAGTTACTCAGACGAACCTTTGCCACGACCACCGTAAAAAATATATAGAGGAGGTAATAAAAATGGTAAAATTTTACACCACAAAAGAAAACAAAATTGTGGAAGTTGAAAAATTTGTTGAGAACTCTCTAATCAAAGTTATTGATCCTTCCGCTGATGAAATTCATATGCTTTCAAGTTTATTGCAATTTGACCCGGATTTTGTATACGACTCACTTGATGATGACGAAAGGGCACGTATTGAAGTAGATGAAGATACCGTATTAATAATCCTAAAAATTCCTAAAAAGTTCGATAGTAGCTCAAAGATTCCTTATCGAACTGTATCAGTTGGTATAATTATTGGAAAAAATTATACCATTTTTTCCTCAAAAGAACCCGTAGAATTTATAGAACATATGATCAAAAATAGTAAATTTGATATCAACAAAAAGAGCCGCATGATCTTTCAAATTTTTCTCATAAATGCGAAGGTTTTTCTTGCATATTTAAAGGAAATAAATAAAACCATTAGCATTATTGAAGAAGAATTACATAGATCAATGAAAAATAAAGAGCTTGAAGAAATGATGTACCTTGAAAAAAGTTTAGTATATTTTACTACTTCACTAAGATCAAATGAAATAATGATGGAAAAATTACTTAGGGGAAATATTATAAAAATTTATGAAGAGGATAAAGATGTTTTAGAAGATGCCATTATCGAAAACAGGCAAGCAATAGAGGTTTCAAATATATACAGTGACATTTTGGCAGGGATGATGGATTCATATGCCTCTGTTATTTCAAATAATTTAAATATCGTCATGAAAATATTAACAGTTGTTACTATATTAATGCAGATTCCGACAATAATAACTAGTTTCTACGGCATGAACGTGAAATTACCAATCCAGCATAATTCCTTGGCTTATTTATATATAATCATATGGTCCATTGGAACTGTGGCACTCACACTTGTTTGGTTTAAAAAGAAAAAATGGTTATAATCTCCTTTCAGCCAAGCTGAAAGGAGATTAATTGAAAAACTTTGCCATGGTTTCTACAACATAATCAATATCCTCTCTTTTTATCCAATAATGTGTAACAAACCTAAACACTCCGTCCTCTGGCGGATTTATTTTTATGTTGTTTTTTAAAAGATACTCAATAAATTCATTTGTGGAAAAATTCTTATCGATCTTGAAAAATACCATGTTTATTTCAACCTTTTCGACAATTTCTATAAAGGCAAAATTACTCAACCTTTTTGCCAAATATCTTGCATTTTCATGATCTTCTTCCAATCTAAAACGCATTTTTTCTAATGCAACAATGCCCGCCGCAGCTAATATTCCCACTTGCCGCATACCACCGCCCATTATTTTACGCTTTTTTCTCGCCCTTTCAATAAACTCCTTGTTTCCAACCAAAAGTGAACCAACAGGTGCACATAACCCTTTTGAAAGACAGATATTTATAGAATCAGCATATTTTGCAATTTCTTTTGGTTCCACCTTTAGAAAGGTTGACGCATTAAACAATCTTGCTCCATCTAGATGAATAGGAATATTTCCTGCTATTTCTCTTATTTTTTTAAAGTTATCCAAAGGTATTACATTCCCATTTGAATGGGCATTTTCAAGACAAATCAATCCTGTTCTGGGATAGTGTATATCTTCAACTTTCCTTATCTTACTCTCTAAAACTTCAGGAATCATCGCACCTTTTTTTGTCTCAACTGTTCTTAGCTGCACACCTGCAATTACAGCAGCAGCACCTGCTTCATGCTGGACTATATGATAGTTGTCACCGATAATAACCTCATCTCCTCTTTGACAATGGGTAAACAAAGCAAGTTGATTTGCAAAAGTACCACTTGGAACAAACAAGGAAGCTTCTTTTCCCAATATATCTGCACATAACTTTTCAAGCTTGTTTACCGTTGGATCATCCATATATACATCATCTCCAACTTCTGCGTATGCCATTGCCTTTCTCATCTCTTCTGTAGGTTTTGTTACTGTATCACTTCTTAAATCTATGTACATTAGAACACCTCCTTATCAAAAAAGGCCGAGGATTTCCTCGGCCATATAAACATTTAATTTAAAATTATTCTCCTTCCAATGGGGTACCTTTTGATGCCTCATCAAGAACAGAATTCAACGCTTTGAAGAAGTCTACTCCTTGTTTTCCCAATTTTCCCACTGTTTGACTTACAAGTGCTTGAGATTCAAGGATTGATAACAGATTTGTTGGATCGTAGAAATACAAAACGTGTAATTCAACAATATTTCCCTTTCTTACTTCCCAACTTGCATATTTTAAAGCTCCACTCACAATAGCATTCGCCATAACCTTAGTAATTCCTTTATAAGCACTAACGGCTGCCTCAACAAGCTGTTGACTTGCTTTTTCTTCGTTGTTATTTGTCTGTACACTTTGTAATTGTCCTTCAACAACTTTTCTAAAGGTTTCAACTTTTGCATTTAAAAATTCCGCAATTTTACCTAAAGCTTGCGTCCTTGCTGCATTCTCTGCAATTGACATATTTACTCCGCCACCAACATTTACTCCTTCAAAAAGGAAAAGTCTCCCTTCACGTGCAAGTTGCGCAACTTTTGCTTCGTACGAATAACTTACTTGCACATTTTCTGCTTCTTTAGGTAATTTCCATATCCTAATCCCTTGCGCTTCAATATACCTATCCTTTGGTAATAAAAAGAATATAGCTCCAACAACCAACGCAGCAGCTAAAACACCCACACCTATCCACAATAACATGTTGTTTTCCATGGTATCACCTCCTCAGGAAATATTATAACATTAAGTTATTTAATTACAAAATTATATCCATATTTTAATTGCTCATTTTCCATCAAATGTTTTTGTACATACTGCCCACAATTACTACCTATTTTATTTTCCTCCAACTCTCCAATACTTATTATAACATCATACCCATTACTCTTTAGTTTATCCACAAAATATTTGTGATTAACTGGCATAAAAGTCTCAAGATCAATATCTGACTCTAATCCATTCTTTGTAGCAGAATAAGTGGGATTTACAGGCGTGATTTTTATTAAAAACTTATCCTTATCAAAATACTTAATTATCACATCTGGATCAACTATATTCTGCTTTGCAAGTGCAAAATTCAATGTGACTTTTCTATCTTTTTCCTTCACAAACATTTCTCCATATTCTGCAATTTTTCCAAAATCCCACTTTCTAATGGGAATAATTTTATCGCGTTGTTTTAAATCTGTCGAATGAATAGAAAACTGCAACTGAAAACGACCTCTATAGTGTTTTTCTTTTAATCTAAATAATCTTTCAAAAAATTCATCAGTCCCCACTGGTGCAACTGTTGAAATAGATGGCATTAATCCAGGTGCGTTTAAAATACCAGGAAGTTCTTCTAAGACATCCAATACACCTTCATTTAAAGCGGGCTCTCCCATCCTTGCAAATTGAATTTTAAATTTTTTAACGGGCACATTTCTACCATACCTTGTATCTACCAAAAATAATATTTGCTCAATTATTTCTTCCTTTGACAACTTTCCATTGTAAAATCCCCCAGCATCGCACATTAAACAACCCACTGGACAACCGTTCAACGTGGAAACTATCAACACCCACTTTTCATCCCTTGGTATTGGAGGTTGTATAGATTCCACAAATTCCACAATGTTTCCCTTTGAAGTCTTTGCAAGGTATACATATGCAACTTTTTCATTACCAAATCTCTTTAATATTTTCAACACCCATCCCTCCTCAAAATCTTCATTCCTACCATAATACCATCACCTACTGCAATTGATGCTTGTCTGTAATTTGGATGCGCAACATCACCTATCAGATGGACATTCTTTGCTCTTAAAAAAGATAAATCTATCTTTCGCCCTATAGCAAGTAAAAGTGCATCAAAACGATAAATATTTTCTTTTGTCCTTATTTTAATAAAGTCATTAAAATTTAAAACTTCTTCAATTTTTTCACCCAAACGCATCTTAATTTTAAGAGATTTTGCTATATTATAAAGTCTTGGCAATGCCTTAATTTTTTTACTTCTAGAAAATAAAACAACATTTTTTCCTTGAAGTCTTGCCCTAATTGCGCCATCAAATGCCACATCACCTGCTCCATAGATTGCCAAATTTTTAGACCTTGGAAGATCTCTATACTCATACACAACCTTATCATTTTCAAATTCCTTTATTCTATTTGGTACAGTTCCAGTGGCAATTATTATTTCATCGAAAAAATAATTGTCTTTTTTGGTAATTATCTTGTTCTCTTCTACTATAACGACTTCATCTTTAATAACTTCAACATTGTATAAATTCAAAAATGACACCATATTTTTCACAACATCTTTTCCAGATGCTGGCTTAAAAATGGGAATATTTTCCACTCTCCAAGCATTGATTAACATTCCGCCAAGTTGTTTCTTTTCAAAAATTGTACAATCTATTCCATACCTTTTTAAAAAAACTGCAGCAGAAATCCCTGCAGGGCCTCCCCCCACTATTCCAACGCGCATAAAATTTCCTCCGTTGAGGAAATAATTGCAAATCCATGAGCTAGTGATTTCAACGACGAAAAATGATAAAATTCATTTTTATCCCAAAGCGCATCTTCTACCATAACAATATTAAATCCCCTTACAAATCCGCTTCTAGCCGTTGTTTCACAACAAAGATGAGTCATAACTCCAGTTATTATCAAATCAGTTATACTTTCTTTTTTTAAATAATCCTCCAAATCCGTTTTATAGAATGCATCATATGTATCTTTTTTTACTATTTTTTCCACAACAAAATATGGGTCTATACTCTCCACTACATTTCCCCACCATCTTCTCATATTCTCCGAAGCTCCCACGTGCAATGTCGAAACAATGGGATATCCTTTTTCTTTAAATTTATCTACTAACTTCTCTATATTTTCAAAAATGTTTTCAATCCCACTCAAATAAGCTGGGCTTTTTTCATCAAAAAAATAGCTTTGAACATCTATAATTAACAAAGAAGGTCTATTTAAAATGAGGGGATGTTTTTTTCGCTCTCTATAAAAATTCATTCTAATAACTCCTTTACCATATTTTCCAAATCTTTATTATACTCAAAGAAATTATATGGGATATCTCCAGGTTTTTCGTTATAATAAGGCCTTGTGCAATGTTTACATCCAGATGTTAAAAAGGCCCTTCCCAAATTTTCTTCGTATCTATAATTTATCTTTTCCAACATATTTCCTTTAAACACAAAAGTATCCATTGAAACTTCCTTTTCAAAAATTAAATACCTTGCCAACTGAATCTTTCTATACCTATTTCTATCTGGAGGTATTTTATCTTCTAATTTAGTCCCTTTTATCGGAGTAAACGCAAATAATGCAACATTTACACCAAAATTTTTCATGTTATAAAAGAAATCAATCAATTCTTTATCACTTTCTCCCATTCCAACAATAACATGAGTGGTTATTCTACCAGGATATTTTTCTGCAGCACTCTTTATCAAATTCATTAACTTCTTAAAATCTCCTCCTCTAATCTTACTAAATAATCTTTCATTAACCACGTCAACTGATAAACCAATTGAATCAATTCCAAGCGAAAAATAACTATCTATTTCTTCTAAAGTTAGTGCCCTTACTGAAACAGAAATTACCTTTCCCTTTAAAATTTTTAAAACTTCTTCTAAATCCCTTCTATATCCTCTATAACTTACAACCTGCAAACATATTCGCTTTACATTTATATTTTTTAAATCATTACTTGAAACCTTTTTCCAAACAACTCTAGATAAAAACTTATTATCCACATCCACACTTCTTGCATGGGAACAAAATCCACAATCAAAAACACACCTACCATCAAGCATAAAATAGGCTGTATCCATCTCAATTTTTTTCTTTACATGACCCAAAAGACCTAGTGTCCCATAAGATGCTCTCAATACCATATTATTCACCTCAACTAACATCTAAAAATTTTATTCTTTCCTTATACAATGTCTTTACATGCTCTATCAATTTTCTGTATGCATCCATATTTTCCACTATATACTTTGCATCTTCCCTTGCCTTTACAATAATATCTATATCATTTACTATATCTGCTACTTTAAATTCAGGAAGCCCATGTTGTTTTACTCCTAAAAACTCTCCCGGCCCCCTTAATTTTAAATCATATTCAGAAATTTTAAAACCATTGTTTGTCGATGCGAAAAAGTTCAACCTTTCCAAAGTTTCTCTTGAAACATTTCCCACAGTAAGAAAACAATAAGATTGTTTATCTCCCCTTCCCACTCTTCCTCGAAGTTGGTGAAGTTGCGCAAGTCCAAACCTTTCTGCGTTTTCAATTACAATCACAGTAGCTTGAGGTACATCTATTCCTACTTCAATAACACTTGTCGAAACAAGGATTTTTATCTCACCTTTTGAAAATCTATACATCGTCTCATCTTTTTCAAAATCACTCATTTTACCATGAATCAATGCAATAGGAATATTCTTAAAGATTTCATCCTTTAATTTTTCATACATAGTAACCGCTGCTTTTACGGAAAGCTTTTCCGATTCATCGATTAAAGGATATACTATATACGCCTGTCCACCATTTTCAATTTCTTGCACAACAAATTTATACACATCTTCTATTTTTGTTTGATGAACCACAAATGTCTTTATAGGTTTTCTTCCTTTTGGCATTTCATCAATTATAGATACATCTAAATCTCCATAAACAGAAAGGGAAAGGGTTCTTGGAATAGGCGTTGCAGTCATAACTAACGTATCCACCAATTTTCCTTTGGTAATAAGTTCTTTTCTTTGTCTTACACCAAATCTATGTTGCTCATCAATTACCACTAATCCTAGATTTTTAAAATGTACATCCTCTTGTATAAGTGCATGTGTTCCAACTATTACATCTATATCTTCATCTTTTAACATTTGTTTTATTCTATTTTTTTCAGAACTAGAAGTTGCTCCTAAAAGCAATGCTACTTTTATTTTAAATCTTGATAGATGGTCATATATCTTTTTGTAATTTTGTATAGCTAAAATCGATGTTGGCACCATTACCGCAGATTGAAACCCTGCTTCATGGTTATCCAAAATTGCAAGCTCTGAAACTATAGTTTTTCCAGAACCTACATCTCCCTGCAACAATCTATTCATAGGTTTATTAGATTTCAAATCCTCTTGTATCTCTTTATACGCTTTTAATTGCGCACTTGTTAATTTAAACGGGAGCTTTTTTAATAATTTTGAAGAATAAATTCCGTCAAAATTCTTTGAAATTCCTCCAACAAATTCACTTTCCTTTTTTGTTAATAAAAAAGCAATCTGTAAATACAACAACTCTTCGTATGCCAGTCTAAATCGTGCCATTTTTTGATGGTATACACTCCTTGGAATGTGCATACCTGTATATGCTTGATGTATATCCAATAACTCCCTTTTTTCCCTTATATCTTCAGGTATAACTTCTTTATAATTATAAATGTTATAAAGGTTTTCTTTAACAACCTTTCGAATGACATGTTGCTTTATCCCTTCGGTAAGCGAATAAATAGGAATAATTTCCCTTTTTGAACTTTTTACCATCTCAATTTCTGGATTGTGTATTTCAAGAGCACCGTAAAAGCCCTTTTTTACAGTTCCAAAGACAAACACTTTTTTGCGCAAAAAAGTCTTTAAGATATTTTCCATAAAATCTTGATTAAACCATTTTAAAAGAATTTGATACATTCCATCTGCCAAAACAGCACTAACTATTGAAACACCACTTTTTTTTATTTTTTCAACTGAAGTTAAAACCCCGGTAGTAACTACTTTTTCATCTTCTTTAATTATGGAAAGTGGAATTATTTTTCTTCTATCTTCATAATCACGTGGAAAGTAATTTAGCAAATCTTCTACCGTATTTATTCCCAATTTTTTTAATTTTTCAGCCCTCTTTGGACCTACACCTTTTAAATATTTCACAGACATTTTAAGTGATTTTAAATTTTCAAACTTTTCCACCTTATATACCAAATACATTTTCCTAAATCTTTTTACCATACCCGGAATATAACTCATGCGTTTTTCTATTCGCTCTTTTGGCAATTTTTTCATAGCAATTATATAATCATAAAAATCCTGAAGTTTATTTGAAACTTCAGGAATACTCACAAGAGGATCATCTATTTTTTTCATGTTTTCTTCAAAAAACTCAATTAATTCTTCAAAATCTTTTATATTTTCCACATAATCCAAAAATTCTTCGATTAAAAATGGAATATACAATTTTACCCTCCTGTTGATACTATCTTTCCACTATCCATCCTAATTATCCTATGAGCTTTTTTGGCAACGTTTGGATCGTGAGTTACTATAACAAAAGTTGTACCTAACTGTCTATTCATATCCAATATGATTTCCATAATTTCTTCACTGTTCTTTGTATCTAACGCCCCTGTAGGCTCATCTGCCCACACTATTTTGGGATTATTTATCAGTGCACGTGCAATTGCAATCCTCTGTTGCTCGCCACCAGACATCTCATTAGGATATGCATATGCCCTGTGGCTAATATGCAATCTTTCAAGCCACTCAAGCGCTTTTTTTCTTATCTCCCGTATACCAAATTTTTTTGAGATCAAAAGTGGAAGCTCAACGTTTTCAACCGCATTTAATACTGGAATTAAATTAAAAAATTGGAATATAAATCCCATATATTTGGAACGAAAAATAGTTTTCTCATCTTCTTTCATTTTCACAAGATCTTTTCCAAGAACTTTTATACTTCCTGAGGTAGGTTCATCAAGCCCTGAAAGACAATTTAAAAGTGTAGTTTTTCCACATCCAGAAGGCCCTAAAACCGCAACTATTTCTCCTTCTTCTATCTCCAAATCTACACCCTTTAAGGCTTCTATTTTTTCATTTTTTCCATATAATTTTGTTAATTTTTTTGCTTTAACAATCATTTTCTTCACTCCATGTTATAATTTCTCATGTAATATTATAACATGGGAGGGATAACGTGAAAGCAACAATAATATTAAATGGAAACGCAAAAGAAACATTGTACATTAACTCGGACATAATAATTGCAGCAGATGGAGGAGCAAAAGTTTTAAAGGAAAGGGGTATTCTTCCAAATGTCATTATAGGAGACTTAGATTCTTTGGATAATGATACTTTGGAATATTTCAAAAAAAATAACGTTGAAATCATTGAATACCCGAAAGAAAAAGATGAAACGGACTGTGAAATAGCAATTAAATACGCATTTGAAAATGGATACGACGAAATCGAAATATTAAATTTTTTTGGAGAAAGACTTGATATGATACTTGCTTTATTTGGATTGATGAAAAAATTTGACACAAAAATTTTGTTAAGATCTGAAAAATTAGAATGTTCCATTATCAAAAATACATTTGAAAAAAATGTGAAAATAGGAGAAATCTGGTCTTTTATTCCAATTTGTAATGCAAAATTCAAACTAGATGGTTTCAAATACACATTTAACGGGGAAATGAACATAAAAAATCCCATTGGAATTAGTAATGAAACTAATTCTAAAAATATAAAAGTACAAGTTTTTGAAGGAGAGGTGATTTATTTTAGATGGTTGAAAAAACCGTTGTGATTTTAGGTGCTACAGGTTCAATTGGCACTCAAACATTAGACGTAATAAAAAAACTAAAAGGATATAAGGTAACTGGAGTTGTATTTGGGCAAAATAAAAAACTTGGGGAAAAAATTGTAAAAGAATACAATGTAAATTTTTATTACTCACAAGTATTATCAAATGTCTCTTCCATAGAGGAACTTTTGGAAAAAACAACCCCAGATATAGTTGTTGCGGCAATTCCTGGGTTTAATGGTGTTATATCCACATTCCAAGCAATTAAATTCACAAAAAGACTTGCCCTTGCCACAAAAGAGGCCTTAGTTTGTGCAGGACCATTGTTAAAAAAAGCTTGTAAAGATGTAGAATTAATACCAGTTGATAGCGAGCATTCTGCCATCTTTCAGATTTTTGATGAAAACGTAGAAAAAATATTAATAACCGCATCAGGTGGCGCAATAAGAGAATATGATAACATAGAAAACCTCACTCCAAAAGAAATATTAAAACACCCTGTATGGAATATGGGACAAAAAATAACAGTCGACTCATCAACTATGATAAATAAAGCCTTTGAAGTAATTGAAGCATATGAATTATTTGAATTAGACACAATAGATGTATTAATACACCCCACGGGCACAGTTCATGGTGCAGTTTTCTTGAAAGACGGTACAGTAAAAATACACTTTGGATTCCCTGATATGAAAATACCAATTTCATATGCACTGACTTATCCAAAGAGAATGTATATAAACCTAAATTGGCCAGAGTTTAAAGAGGAAAATTTTATTTTTACAGAGGTAAGTGAAGAAAAATACCCCGCTTTTTTTTATGGTAAAAAAATTATTAAAGATCTTGCAAAAAGAGTAGCTTTTAACGCAGCAGATGAAGTTGCAGTAAATATGTTTTTGGAAAGTAAAATAAAGTTTCACAATATCTCAAAGATAGTTATAGACACATGTGAAAAAATAAATGGCAAAATAAGGGATTTAGAAGATGTTTTTGAAGTAGATAAACTTGCAAGGCAAATTGCAAATAATTTTTGATGTGTTATAATTTACGTGAGATACATTTCTTCTAAAAAAAGGGAAGCCGGTGAAAATCCGGCACGGGGACGCCACCGTAACCGGGGACGAAATCAGTACAAATGCCACTGGGGAAAACCTGGGAAGGCGCTGAAAGTAGGATGAACCGGGAGTCGGGATACCTTTTTTTAGAAGGAAAAAGCCACCTTTACGGTCCCTAAAGGTGGTCGATTTCTTTTAAATATAACCAGGAGGTGAAGATATGAAAAAACTAGGGGTTTTGTTTTTAGTTGTTCTTAGCTTTATTGCATTTTCAATTTCTATTGTAGATGATGCAGGAAGACTGGTTGTCTTTGAAAAAACGCCTGAAAAAGTCGTTTCTGCAGCACCAAGTTCAACTAAATTTTTATTAAAACTTGGATTAGACAAAAAAATAGTCGGAGTTACAGATTGGGATAGCTTTAACGCAGAAAAGATTGGAAATATGGTACCTTTAAACATTGAAAAAATTTTGTCTTTAAACCCAGATGTTGTGATTATCTTTGGCGGGTTTCAACTTCCAGAAGTTGAAAAATTAGAAAAATTTGGAATAAAAACATTGGTACTTAATCCCGTTTCCTTAAATGATGTAGCAAGAGACGTAATGTTACTTGGAAGTGTGTTTGGCAAGGAAAAAGAAGCAAAAATGATAAAAGATGAAATTTTATCAAAATTGAAAGATTATGGTACAAAAACTGCAAAAATTCCACTTAATGAAAGACCAAAGGTATTCTTTACAATTACAGTACCCAACGATGAAACAAAAGATTTATGGACTGCAGGAACGGGCTCCTACATAAACGAACTCATTACTATTGCTGGTGGAGTAAATATCTGTGCACCATACACAGGAAATAACGGTTGGTTCTCTGTAAATTGGGAATTCTTAACTATAAACAACCCAGATGTAATAATAATAGCAGGATATGGTGATCCAAATCAAATAAAAGAAAAGATAAAGGGAAATAAACTCTTTTCATCTTTAAAAGCCGTTAAAAATGACAAAGTATTAATTATTGATGGAAATGATATTAGCTCAATCTCACCCAATATAGTAAAATACCTTGATATATTCTATAATTTCTTTTACGGAGGAAATAAATGAAAAAATTTCTTAATCCTAAAACTGGGAGGATTATCCTTCCAGTTTTCTTTCTTTTAATTTTATTCTTAAATCTTTCAATAGGTAGTGTCAAATTACCAGTTTCTTATATATTCAATGCTCCAAATGAAAGAATTAAATTCTTAATATGGAATGTAAGATTCCCCAGAATTTTAATGGGAATAATTTCTGGTTCAATATTAGCTTTAGTAGGAAATATTTTTCAAACAATAATGAAAAATCCATTAGTTGATCCATACCTTATTGGTACATCTTCTGGCGCAGGATTTGGCGCAGTACTTGCAATATACGCTGCAGTTTCACTCAACAAAATATTCAGTGTAAACTTTTTCTCTTTTTTATTTTCCATAATAGCCTCACTTCTTGCCATCCTCCTTGCAAAAAGAAAAAATATAATCCCTATAACGCATCTTATTTTATCCGGTGTTTTAATAAGTACAATATTTTCTTCCGCTACTATATTGTTAATTAGTCTATCGAGAAAAACTCTTACAAGTGCCCATATTTGGTTGTTTGGAAGTCTTTCAGGGATAACATTGGATGATCTTATCCTTCCATTTTCTGCACTAATTATTCTTTTTTTATCTGGATATATAAAAAATAAAGAATTAGATGCTATAGCATTAGGTGAGGAAGAAGCAAAACTTCTTGGTGTTGAAACTGAAAAAATCAAGTGGTTTTTTTATCTACTAGGTTCTTTTTCAATTTCTGTCATAGTATCAAAAACTGGAATTATAGGTTTTGTAGGATTGATAATCCCTCATGCTGCAAGGATTTTAACAGGTCCCAAACATAAATACAGCTTAATGGGTAGTGCATTACTTGGTGGAATATTCCTCTCTATTTCAGATACAATCGCTAGAACAATTGCCTCACCTATTGAGATTCCAATAGGTGTTATCACTTCTTTTATTGGTGCACCACTTATGTTTATCCTTTTAAAAACTAAAAAATAATGTATAATTCTATTGAGGTGATTACATGAAATTAATGTCAAAAAATGCCTTAGAAAAACTAAAAAAGGTAAAGTTATTTGTTTTAGATATCGACGGTACATTTTCACTTAGTGGAAATTTATTACCAGGCTCAATATCTTTTGCAGAAAAAACAAAAAAACTAAATAAAAATTTTGTCTTTTTAACAAATAACTCAAACAAATCTACAGAGTCTTATCTAAAAGAATTTTCAAAAAATGGACTATCTATAACAGAAAATCAAATTTTCACAGCAGGTATTGAAACGGCAGAATATCTTTTTGATAAATTTGGTCCTAAAAAGGTTTTCATTGTCGGAAATAATGAAATAAAAAATATTTTTAAAAAAGTAGGACATACAATCGTGGAAACTTCAGAACCTGAAGTCGTAATTGTAACTTTTGATAACACACTTAATTATGAAAAACTTGCTAAAGCTTCTTCCTACGTCTCTAAAGGTAAACTCTTTGTATTAACAAACCCAGACTTAAACTGTCCATCAAGCATTGGCCCAATACCAGATACAGGGGCAATAGCAAGTGTAATAACCAAAGCAACAGGAAAAAAACCGGATATTGTTTTTGGAAAACCAGATCCTTTAATTTTAGAAATGATAATGAAAAAAAATAACGTAGTAAAGGAAGAAACTTGTGTTATCGGTGATAGATTATACACCGATATATTATTGGGAAAAAGAGCAGGTGTTCTAACTATTTTGGTTCTAACTGGAGAGGCTAAAGAAAGTGATATTACAAATATAAAACCTGATATAATTGCAAAGGATATCGGTGAAATTTCACAAAACATCAGGTGATAAAAAGTGATAAAATACAATCTTAGGATGAAAAGAGTTGAAAAATTAGTTGAACTTGCACAAAGCGGATTAATTGAAGCATTAGAATTGATAATTGAAAAGTATTATCCAATGGTCGTAAAAATATCATCAAAATATTATGCTCCATGGGCAGAATTTGAAGACATAATCCAAAATGGTCTTATCGGACTTATCAAAGCCGTTTTTTACTTTGACTTTGAAAAAAGTTCTTTTAATTCCTTTGCATGGAGAAGCATAGAAAGCGAAATTAAAACTTTTATAACATATCTAAATAGAAGAAAAAATAAAATCCTTTCAGAATCATCGAGCATAGATAGTCTAAATGAAGCAGAGGGATCAGAACAAGCAGATTATTCACTAGAAGATAAGAACTCAAGTGTTATAAAAAACGCATTCATTCAAATAATAAAAGAAAAAATCATGAACTATCTCAAAGATATAGAAATAGATATTTTTGAAATGTGGTTGGAAGGCTACACATACAAAGAAATCGAAAAAAAGCTAAACATAAATTTAAAAAAAATAGATAACACTGTACAAAAAATTAAAAGGATCGGAAAAACAAAAATTGACAAATTCATACTGGATCAAATTTTCTCTAATTAACCCTCATTCCCCCCTAAATATAGACATTTCATAAAATTATTTTCACAACTAATAAAAAAATAAAGAGACCGGAAAATAACCGGTCTTATCTGGTGGAGGCGGCGGGAATCGAACCCGCGTCCGAAAGCAGAACCCTCCGAGCTTCTCCGAGCGCAGTCCGTGTTTTTTATTCGGAGCCAAGATGCCCACGGACAGGCTTCTTGACTCCTATCCTCCCTCTAATTTCGCGGCTTTGAGTGGAAGGAAGACTCAAAGCCACTAGACCGGTTATGTCACGCCCTATCCAGAACCCCGGTCAAATCCTGGTAGGACGGCAGCTTTTTAAATTAAGCTGCTAATGCTAATTCTTCATTGGCATTTATCTTTTCCCCGTGCTTTTTTACGAGAAGCACGGAAAACTCGGCTCGCTTCTCGGAGGATTCCACCCCCGTCGAAACCAGTTCGCCCCCTCAATATGGGACCTTAAACGTAATTTTTTGTTCAAAAAAAGGTCCCATTCTGGGGACCTGGTGCCGAGGGCGGGACTTGAACCCGCACGGGCTATACGCCCACATGGCCCTCAACCATGCGTGTCTGCCTATTCCACCACCTCGGCTCACAATTCCTATTATATCATTAAACATTAATTCCGTCAACATTATTTTATGATTTTTTCGCGTGTGTTCTTCACACAATTCATAAAATTTTACCAATCACTTTAAAAAAAATAAATATATCTCAAATACTTTCAAAAAATATATTAAAACAAAAAATCAAAAATTTTTTCTAAAATATTCTAACTAAAATAATAAAAAACAAAAATGGGGTATAAAAAATCCATTTCCATCCTTTTCAGAAAAAATATCTTTCCAACTACATGGGGAAAGAAGGTGCCAATTTACATAAAATGGAAAAATCCAAATAGTTTTTTGACTTCCATACAAGCAAAAAAAACACAGAAAAAGACACAAAAGATAAAAAAAGGCAATTGAAAATTGAATTTACTAGCCAATATGAAACTAATCAGCTACCCAAATGTTAAAAAATGTTCTATAAATCACAACTATCATTTTACAACCCTTGGTCAAAATTTAGGAGTTGTTGGAGTAAATAGTGAATATACCTAAGCTCATAAAAAGTAAAAGAAAAAGCATAAATTGAAAAACTTTTTTCTGAAATATTGTTTATTAATAACGCATGTCTTGGTTAATATTAGCAATATAAACAATACCATTAAATATGAATTATATAAACCAGCACTCCTATTCCAAAAAACACAAAACCGTAAAAGTGGAATTTTAACAGGAATGATTTTGTTCTTCCATATTTCATTTTGTAAAGCCTGTACGTTATCAGGTTTGCGATAGAACTGATCAAAGTTCCACATCCCCCAACATTTACACCCCATAACAACGCTTTCCAATCTTTGGTAAAATCTGCAAAAAGTAATGCACTAGGAACATTACTCACTACTTGACTTCCCAACGCTGAGAAAAAAAATACTTCAAGTGATCCGTTAAGTTCGAATTTTAAAATATGCATTAGATTGTCCGTAAAACCAAAAAATGCGAAGAACGTAGCTAACAAGAGATAATCAACCATTAAACTTCTTCTATCATACAAAATAGCATAGAGAACAGGCACTCCTCCAACTTCTATAGGCAAAATCTTTAATACAGAAAGGGCAAATAACAGAAAAGAAATCAAATAAACATACGCCTTGGTACTATGTTTTTTTATCTCCAATGCTTTACTTCTCTTTGCTCTACATTTTCCCACAAAGCTGAACAGCAGTATCACAATAAGTGTTATACCGCTGAACGGTGCGATAGTTTTAACAAACTCCAGAGGATGAAGATTGTAATAGTAATAAATGAATATGTTCTGAGGGTTTCCAAAAGGTGTAAGTGAAGATGCGACGTTGGCTGTAATAGTTTCTAAAACTACAATAAGTTCCTTCCTTTCAATTTTCATTGATAAGGTTAGAGGTATCACTACAAAAAGTGCAACATCATTCGTTACAAACATAGAAAGCAGCGCTGCAAAAAATATCAATTTCTGTGGCAAATAACGTTTCTGCGAAAGTTTTAAAGAAACATTGTGAAAAAAACCACTCTTTTCAAGACCTTTGACCATCACGAGAAATACAAAAAGAACGTAAAGGACCTTGAAATCGGCAAGATTGTACATTGGAAAACGCTTCAGCCAGAGACTTGTCACGACCAATCCCGAAAGAGTAAGTATAAAAAACCACTCATCCAACAAGTTTGATACAAATATCTTTATGTTCATACATCGCCTCCATTATCCATCCGTTACCATACACCTCTTCCAGTAAACCACAAAACTACTTTTCTTCATCCCTCTTTCCCATTACAGATTTTGAAAAAGATAGTTAGATCCTCCTATCAAATTGTCGAAATGGCAGAAAAGACCATAATCTCGAATAAATACAAGAAATCCCAAAGAATTTTCATCTCTTTCAGGAAAGAGTATCTTTCCAACTCTTATGTTCTTCAACCCGCATGAATACTTTTATTTCAACTCATTTTTTCCGTACCTATTCCCACCCTATCATTTTTTTGCAAAATGTCCCTCTTTTTTCTTTCACTTTCCATTTATTTATGCGGTTCCCAGACCTTTTTTCGGTTTTCATTTATTCATACGGTTTCACAAAATTCTTAATTCAGACCAAATAAATATGGATTAAATATTATTTGCTATTGTGTTATTGTTTTGTTTTCATCTATGCATCCACATAATTATATAATACTTCTTACTTTTTTCAAGTTTTTTACACTTAATATTCTTGGATTCTATAATTAAAATTCTTTCTTTAATTTTCTTATTAGATATGATAAAACAACCACATCTAAAAGTCATGTTCATTTATAAAACTTTATTTAACTTTGCCATTTCTAATGCTACCATAGCAGCCTCAAATCCTTTATTTCCCAGTTTTGCCCCAGATCTATTTATTGCTTGTTCTAAAGTATCCGCAGTTATTATACCAAATGATATTGGTACTTTTCCTTCCAAGTTTAATTGCATCACTGCCTTTGAAATTTCATTTGCCACAACATCAAAATGATACGTTTCACCCCTTATTATTGCCCCCAAAGCTATTATTGCATCATAATTCTTGTTAATCATTTTTTTTAACACAAATCCTATTTCCATACTACCTGGTACCTTTATGATATCAATATTATTTACTCCATGCCTTTTTAAACAATCTAGTGCACCTTCCAATAACATTTTGGTGATTTGTGAATTAAATCTTGAAACAACTACACCAATTTTTAATCCCTCACATCTTTCAAAATTACCTTCAATCATACTTTCTCTCCTTTCAATTTTATTTTATGACCCATTTTATTAACCTTAGTTTTCAAATATTTTTCATTGTATTTATTTATATTCCCATAAATTGAAACCGTTTCAACTTTAATACCATATTTTTCCAACTCAATCTCTTTTCTTGGGTTATTAGTAAGCAACTTTATCCTCTTTACACCAAGTTTTTCCAAAATTAAATATGCTATGTAATAATCTCTTTCATCTTCTCTAAAACCTAAAATTAAATTGGCATCAACTGTATCAAAACCTCTATCTTGTAATTCATAAGATTTAATTTTATTGTTTAATCCTATACCTCTTCCTTCTTGCCTTAAATAAATTAAAATTCCGCCATTTTTTGAAATTATCTTCAAAGATTTTTCAAGTTGATCACCACAATCACACCTAAGTGAATGAAAAATATCTCCTGTTGCACATTCAGAATGAATCCTAACAAATGGAATATCAAAAAATGGTCTTTTTACAATTGCAACGTGTTCTTTTTTATCATAATTGTTTTTAAAAGTATAAATTTCAAAATTTTCATCAAATTTTGTGGGAAGTTTTACTTTAGTTTCAATTTGGAATACTTCTTTGTTATATTCTTTGTATAAATCTTTAATATCTACAATTTCTAAATTGTACTTCTTTGAAAATGCCATAATATATTTAAAATCGTGTGAATTTCCATCATTATTAAGCATTTCTATTATTACCCCATATGGTGAAAAACCCAATTTCTTTGATAAAAATGTAGCAGCTTCAGTGTGTCCCCATCTTTCTTCCTTTGCACCAAGTAAAAACACATGCCCGGGATAAAAAAAGTGTGAAACATCAACCCCCTCACTTACTTTTTTTATTGTCCTACACCTCTCAACAGCAGAAATACCCGTTCCTTTTCCATAATCAACTGGTATAAAAAAATTAGTTTTTGCTCCATTATTTGGTAGTCTAAAAAAACCTTTACTTAATAAATTTTCTTCATCTGTGGCAAGGCAAAGTAATCCCCTACCTTCTTTTAAGAAAAAATTTATTACCTTCTCATCACATACTTGCGCTGGAATAAATAAATCCCCCTCTAATTCCCTTTCACTATCAATTAATATGAATGGTTTCAATTCTCTCCCCTCCCATATCTTGCAAAAATATCTATTTCATAGTTTACAAACTCACCAACTCTTAAATATTTTAAATTTGTATTTTCAAAAGTATGGTATATTACTTGTACTTCAAAAACATCTAAACTTACATTTGAAATAGTTAAACTTACACCATTTAAAGCTATTGACCCCTTTCTTACAATTGCATACTTTTCTTTTGGAAGAGAAAAATACATATAAATACTTGAATTTTTCCTAATGCTTTTCACAAATCTTATCATTCCATCAACATGTCCCAACACAAAATGACCATTCACCCTATCACCAATTTTTAATGCGCGCTCAATATTTAAATATCTTGAAAAGGAAATATTTGTAACTTTTTTAGTTTCGTCTCCTATATCAAAATAATATTTATTTCCAACACTTTTTTTGACAGTCAAACAAGCGCCATTAACACTTACACTTTCACCAATCTTACATTCAAATGGTAATTCTATCTCAATAACACTTTCTTTAAATATAAATCTATCAGTACAAAATTCGACAATTCCACTAAACATTTCTTACTACCTCCAAATAAATTTCATTGTTTAATTTTAAAACCTTTCTAATATTAAAAGCACTTTTCTCATCAACAAATTTTTTCACACCTTTAAACGGTGAAAGCCCATTTCCAAAAAATTTTGTGGAATAAAATAGATGCATTTCATCCACATAATCAAAAAATTGAGATAAAACATCTGCTCCACCTTCAATTAAAACTGAATCAATTCCCAAACTGTACAACCTTTTTAAAATACTTTCTGGATCTGTTTCAGGGTAACATTCCATTTTATTTATACAATTTTTCGAAAAAACTATGGTCCTTGCGGTTTCATCATATATATTAAGTTCTTTTCCAAAGGTAATTCCATTTTTATCTAATACAACTCTTACAGGGTTTCTCCCTCCATTTCTACAAGTTAATCTAGGGTTATCCTTTAATACTGTATTAGCCCCAACCATAATACTTGAGAAAAAATTTCTCAAAGAATGCGAAATTTCAAAATTTTCTTTTGTAATCCACTTTGAATTTCCCAAAGAATCTGTTATAAACCCATCTAAAGTCATTGCTACCTTTAAAGCAACATACGGAATTTTTTGAGTAATATACTTTAAAAAAACCCTATTAAGATATCTTGCTTCATCTTTAAGAAGCCCAATATGTACTTCTATACCGTTTTCCCTCAATTTTTTTACACCTTTTCCATTAACTAGTGGATTTGGATCAAGGATGGAAATATAAACCTTTGAAATTCCAGAAGAAATTATTAAATCAGTACATGGAGGTGTTTTTCCATGGTGGGAACAAGGTTCAAGGTTAACGTATAATTCACTATTCCTAAGACCCTCTTTCGCATTTAAAATGGCATTTCTTTCCGCATGAAAACCTCCGTATTTTTCATGATAACCCGTACTTATAACTTTCCCATTTTTTACAATTACCGCACCTACTAGTGGATTTGGTGAAACTCTTCCAATACCTTTCTTTGCAAGCTCAATGGCAAGCTTCATGTATTCTTCCAAGAAAAATCCCTCCTTTACTAGGAGGGAGAGGTAAATGCATACTATTGCATTGTCCTCTCCCATCCGGACTTTAACCGTCGGCTCCGGAATTTCACCGGATCAACCCTTAACGGGCTCGCGGGCTTTCACCGCCGGTCGGGACTCTCACCCTGCCCCGAGGACTCTAAATATATTATACAACAAATTACTTAGAATTCAAATTTATTTACTTGTTCTCTTAAGCTTAATACTTCATTGGACAATACTTTTATACTTTCTAAAAGTTCTTTTGCTATATCCAAACTCTTATTTGCTACATTGTACACATCATCTGATTTTCTTTCCACATCTTGTGTTTGTTTTAAAATTTCAGTTGCAGCACTATTCATTTCTTCAACTGACGCATTTTGTTCCTGTGAATGTGCTGCAAGTACATCTACAACGGAAGATAATTTGTTAAACGACTCAAAAATATCATTAAAGACCTTAGAAAGTTGCTTCATACTCTCTTGAGATACATTAAACTCCTTATTCATTTCTTCTGTCTCTACATTTATTCCATTTGTTTTTTTATCTAAATTTTTAATTGTTTCAGAAATAGTATTTGTTGCTTCTTTAGTTTCTTCGGCTAATTTTCTAATTTCATCTGCAACAACGGCAAATCCCTTCCCTGCTTCCCCGGCACGGGCTGCTTCAATGGCGGCATTTAGCGCAAGTAAATTTGTTTGTTCTGCAATCTCTCTAATTGTTATTACTATCTTTTCTATATCTTTTGTTAAGTTAAGAAAATCTTCTATCTTTGTGTTTAACATTTTATATCTTTTCACAACACTTTTATTGATATTCTTTACTTTATCTAAACTTTCAACACCCATTTTAGAATTTTCCACCAACTTATTGTTAATCTCCAATGTTTCAGAAGCCGTACTATTCAATACAGTCGCTTGATTTGCTAACTCCTCCAAACTTGCGGTAATTTCCTGAACCGCCGCACTTATCTTTTCAACTGAAACCTTTTGTATCCTCGCACTTTTCTCTGTATTTTTAATAAAATCCAACAATTTTTCAAATCCATCACTTGCAGACCCTGAAACTTCACTTGATTTTTCAGAAGCATTGTTAACATCAACCAATATTTCTTTTAATCCTCTAATCATATTAGACAACTGCAATGATATATCTTTAAACTCATCATTCGAATTGATATTAAACCTGTAATTAAGTTTACCTTTCGAATAATATCTCATAGCATCCTTTATAATATCAACAGGCTTTAAAATAATTTTATTTAAAACATACAAAAACACGGCAAGTAATATATTCAAGATAATACTAATAGTTGAAACCCTCCAACTATTTTGGCTTGTGAGAACTCCTTTAAAATACAAATATCTAATCATAATAGGTCCAATCCACAGTGAAACAGAAAGAACTGAAATTAAAACTTTCGTAGAAATACCTATTTTAAATTTATCAAAATTTTCCTTAATTTCTTCAAAATTTAAAACTCTTGAATACAACAACAAAAACAAAGCAACAATATTAACATTAATTGCTATTGCCCCACTTAATCTTAACGCTAAAGCCTCAGAAGGAAGCTCTCTAATCTTCTCTGCAAATAATCCAACAAATGTTGCTGCTAAAAAGTTAACTAAAAACAAAACAATAGATGAAAATACGGGAATATTAAATTTTGCATTTTTAGCATTCCAGTAAACTAAGAATACTGTTGGAAAACCAAAAATTACAAGTGAAATCAAATAACCTGTAAGAAAAATCGATACAGGATAATTTCTAAGCCCAGAAAAAACATAGTAAGAAAACATCAAAAAAGGAAAATCAAGCACCAACAAAATAAAAAGGGTTAAATTTGCAACTTTTCTTTCCATTTTTTCACCCTCTTAGATAGATTTTTTTATTTTATTTTAACAATTTACAAAAATTCTTAAGTTGCTTTTGTATAAAAAAGAAAATCACAGAAATGTAACAATATATTTTACACTTGTTTTTTTAATGCAAGTTCTAATGTCTTCCAAGAAAGCAAAAAGCATTTTATTCTCATAGGATAGTTTCTTATATCTTCAAGTTCTTTTACAATCCCCAATTTTTCTTTTTCAAAATCTTCACCTTTTACCATCGCATAGACATTTTTCAAAATATCTAATGCTTCATCTTTATCTTTTCCAATTACACTTTCAAGCATTATATTTGCCGATGCCTGGCTTATTGCACAACCTATACCTTCAAATTTTCCATCAACAATCTTTCCATTTTCAAACTTTAGATAAAGTGTTATTTCATCACCACAAGATAAATTTTTTCCTTCCTCTACAACATCGGCATCTTTAAGCTTTCCTTTGTATTTTTTTAATTTAGAATAATCCATAATAAGTTCAGAATACATCAAACCACTCCTTTATCTTATTGATTGCCATCGCCAATATATCAATTTCTTCTAGAGTGTTGTATGCATAAAAGCTTGCCCTACAAGTACTATTTGGAAATACATCTAAACAACTTTGAGTCTTTAATATTTTCATAAGTGGTTGTGCACAATGGTGGCCACTTCTAACTGCTATACCAAATTTTTCATCTAACAAATGTGCAACATCATGCGGATGTACACCGTTAATATTAAAGCTTACAATTCCCAACTGATTTTCATTTAATGGTCCGTATAATTCTACATCTTTTATCTTACTTAACTTTTCAATTGCATATTGCGTTAATTTTTTTATGTGCTCTTCTAAATTCTCAAAACCAACACCTTCTAAATACTCCAAAGCAAATAATAATCCAGCAATTCCCCCAATATTTGGAGTTCCCGCTTCAAATTTGTATGGAAGCACATTAAACGTTACATTATCTAATCCCACTTTATCAATCATTTCACCACCGTATAAAAATGGTTCCATCTTTTCTAAAAATCCCTTTTTTCCCCACAAAACCCCAACACCACTTGGTCCCAACATTTTATGGGCTGAAAAGGCCAAAAAATCTATACCTAACTTTTTAACATCTATTTTTTTGTGAGGAATGTACTGAGCACCATCTACCAACAATATTGCATTTGGAAATTTTTCCCTAATTTTTTCTATATCTATAACCTGTCCTGTGACATTTGATTGGAAAGTTACAGCAATTATTTTTGGTTCTTTTTTTACATTAAAATCTTCAATCTTTAACTCGCCAAATCTTCCCGTTGGAGCGACCACATCTACATGAAAGTTGTGTAATTTTGAAAGTCTAATCCAAGGCACAAAATTTGCATGATGTTCGACCAGAGTAACCAACACACTATCACTACTACTTAACATACCTGATCTTACAAAACTTTCTACAACAAGATTTATAGACATTGTAGTTCCAGAAGTAAATATTATTTCCTCTTCTCTTGCGTTAAGAAACTTTGCAAGCTTTTCTCTCGTATACTCTAGCATCTGAGTTGACTCAGATGCTAAAGTATGTACCGCTCTATGAACATTTGCATAATTGTTTAAATAAAAATTTGATAACCTTTCAATAACAAGTTTTGGTTTCAAAGTGCTTGCAGCACTATCAAAGTAAATTAGTTTATTTCCATTTATTTTTCTATCCAAAGCAGGAAAATCATCCCGTATACTCCTCGAGAGCATCTTTTACCAGCCCCTCCACACTGAAATTAGATAACTCATTTATAAGTGTTTCAAAGATACCATTTAAAATATACTTTTTCGCCTCTTTCTCGCTAAATCCCCTACTCATTAAATAAAAAACAGCCATTTCATCTAGCGGCGAAGAACTTGCAGCATGTGAAGCCGTAACTTCATTTTCGTCTACTAACAAGCTTGGAATTGCCTCCATTTTTGAATTCTTTGAAAGAAGGATACACTTTTCAGATTCTTCTGCTTCACTATTTTTGGCACCTTTTTTCAAATCAAGTATACCACGAAAGACAACTTTTGCATTATCCATTAAAGCTCCTTCAGCATTTACAGAACCTTTATTCTCCATACCAACAAATCTTAAAAGATACAACAAATCAAATATTGCATTATTTTTACCCAAAAAGTAAGGTTTTACTTCTACATTTGCCTTTTCACCATTCATCTTTATTCCTAAATATCCAGCAACTTTTCCTGAACCAATATATATGTCCCTAACAACCACACTTGAATTATTTCCCGTCCAAATAAACATGTTATCCACACTAAAAGACAATTTTTGAGTAACATGTATATTGTACAAAGTAAGACTTGCTCCATCATTTACAATAAACCTTGCCGTGTTGTTAGAAAATTTATCCGTATTAATTATTCTAACAAGGCTAAATTTTCCATCTATATTATAAACATCGTTTGTAATTTCATTATTATATTCCTTTTTCAATTCAAGTTTGTCATTTACCGTTAAATAATCTCCTTTTGAAGAAAACACATCTGAAAGAAGCACAAACTTTCTGTGTGTTCCCTCAAAATCACTTACATTTATATCAAAATTCACATCTTTAAAATAATCTACGTACTTATACTCTGGCAAATTTACCCTATTGAGTTTTAACCTTCTCCATTTTGGAAAACCAATTTTCTTATATTCTCTGTATTTATTCTCTATATACCTTCTCAAATATTCATTGTCAATATTTTTCAATACCGCGGATATATCTTTATAATCTTCGTTGAAAAATTCCTCTGGTTTTGATACAACGGTAATTTCATCTTTTAAAATTAATTCTAATGTTTTTTCCATATATAACACCTCACCCTATAGATGATTCTATTTCCATTTCTATTAACCTATTTAACTCGACTGCATACTCAAATGGCAAACTACTTACAATAGGTTCAATAAATCCCTTGACTATCATGCTCTTTGCCTCTGTTTCACTTAATCCCCTAGACATTAGATAAAAAATTTGTTCATCTTTTATTCTACCTATCCTTGCTTCATGCCCTATATCCGCATCATTGTTGTAAACCTCAATAATCGGAACTGTATCACTCTTTGAATTATTATCAAGCATCAGAGCTGTACATTGTACGTGTGACTTACTCTTCCTTGCATCTTTTGCAACCCTTAAAAGACCTCTATAAAACGCCCAGCCACCACCTACGCTAATACTTCTTGCATCAATGGTAGAGCTTGTATACGGTGCAAGGTGAACTACTTTCGAACCAGTATCCATGTGTTGCCCTGGGCCTGCATAGGTAATACCTAAACTTTCTGCTTTTGCACCTTTTCCTTTTAAAATAGTCATAGGATATAGCATTGTCTTCATACTACCTAAAGATCCAGAAACCCAAGACATAACTCCATCTTCTTCTACAATTGAGCGTTTTGTATTTAAGTTATAAGTATTTTTACTCCAATTTTGTATTGTCATATACTTAACCTTTGCATGTTTTTTTACATAAATTTCCACCATACCCGTATGCAAATTAATTACGTTATATCTTGGTGCAGAACAACCTTCTATAAAGGTAACTTCAGAACCTTCATCTGCAACAATTATTGTATGCTCAAGCTGGCTCATCCCTGGATTACTCATGAGAAAATATGCCTGAAGAGGCATAGGTACTTTTACTCCTTTTGGAACATACAAAAATGTTCCACCACTCCAAATAGCACCGTGCAATGCCGCAAATTTATGATCATGTGCTGGGACTAGTTTCATAAAATATTCTTTTACAAGATCAGGATACTTTTTTACAGCACTTTCCATATCGAGAAAAATAATACCCAAACCTTCCAACTCTTTCTTTATATTCTGATACACTATTTCAGAATCAAATTGGGCTCCCACACCAGCAAAATATTTTCTTTCAGCTTCTGGAATACCCAACTTATCAAATGCCTTTTTAATTTCTTCTGGAACTTCATCCCAAGTTGTATTTTTAGAAGCTTTAGGTTTTATATAAGGAATTATCTTATTCAAATCAAGTCTTGAAATATCCACACCAAACCTAGGATTATGCCATTTTTGAAAAATCTCCAACGACCTTAATCTATGTTCTCTCATCCATTTTGGTTCTTCCTTAATATCTGAAATTTCCTCAATTATCTCAGAAGTTAATCCGGGTAAACTTACATATTCTGGTTCAATCTCGGCAATATAGTTAAACTTTTCTTCATTACTCTTCATATCAAACATAATTTCACCCCACTATTGTTGTATAACCTTTTTTCTCAATCTCGTCTGCCAAAGAAAAGTTTCCACTTCTCACTATCTGTCCATTTGTGTATACGTGCACCCTATCTACATCTAAATAATTTAAAATTCTCTTGTAATGTGTAATGATTAATACACTTGTCCCCATTTTTCTAATTTTATTTATTTGAGAAGCAACTATCCTTAATGCATCCACATCAAGTCCAGAATCAATTTCATCTAAGATTAAAAGCCTTGGTTTTAAAAATCTTGCCTGTAAAATCTCTCCCTTTTTCTTTTCACCACCAGAAAATCCCACATTCAAAAACCTATTTAAAAAATTATCAGATACCACAAGCTCGCTTAAAATAGATTGTATTCTTTCATTTAAAACTTTGTATGACTCGCTATCACCGTGAATTTTTCTATAAGCTGTTAAAAGGAAATTGTTAAATTTTACCCCATCAATTTCATATGGGTTTTGAAAAGTCATAAAAATACCCTTTTTAGCACGTTCATCTGTTGTAAGATCTTTAATACTTTCACCATCAAAGAGTATATCTCCTTTATCTACTTTATATTTTGGATTTCCCATAATAACATTTGCAAGTGTAGACTTTCCCGAACCGTTTGGCCCCATTATAGCGTGTAACTCTCCAGTAGAAATCTCAAGATTTACACCATTTAATATCTTTACATCTTCATCTCTAACAGATACGTGTAAATTTTTAACCTCTAATATTTTTTTCATAAGTATATACCTCCTTAATTAGTCTTTCCTAATTAAAGTATAACATATTAATTTTTTTAGGTCAACAAAAAAATAAAGAAACATCAAAAACACCTAAATTATTTAAAAATTTTTTACATTCCATAAAACTTAAAGCAAGGAGGGAATCCGCATGAAACTAACCGGAAAAATTCTTATATTAATAACAACATTAGTTCTAGGAAGTTTTTTAGTATTAACACTTATAACAAATAAAACTGTGAGTAAATCCTTAATTCAAAGTTATGACGAAAAATTAACAGCTGTAGTTAAAAAAACAAATTTTGTCCTTAGTAAATATTTTGAATCAATTCATATAACATCATACAATTTGTCAGTTATGAATTTAGAACCTTTCATACGTATTAAAAAAGTCTATTAATTAAAACAACTTCACATCTAACTTTTTTTATTCCTTTTACAATAACATCTTGAAGTTTAGTACAAATAAAAGTCTCCAAGTAATTGTTGAAAAATTTTTTAAACATCTTTATTCTCACCTTTTATTTGAAGAAATAAAAAAATGGCTTCGGCAAAATACCGAAGCCATTTTATTTGAAAAATCAATAATTTCTTAATTTTCAAAATTCTTATTAATATTCTGGCATTTCTGGTACTGGTGGGTTATTTTTTGGTTCTGGTTTTTCAACTACCAATACTTCTGTTGTCAAGAGCATACCTGCTATAGATGCTGCGTTTTGCAATGCACTTCTTGTAACTTTTGCAGGATCTATAATTCCGCGTTCAAACATATCACAGTATTCGCCATGTAATGCGTCAAATCCATATGCTGGATCATCATTTTCAAGAACTTTGTGAATGATGATTGCACCATCGTAACCTGCATTCTTTGCAATCTGTTTAATAGGAGCAACTAATGCTTCATATACTATTTTTGCACCTATCTTTTCGTCTCCATCAAGTTCATCTACTACTTTTTCAACTGGTTTTCTTGCTCTTAATAAGGTAATTCCTCCACCAGGAACTATACCTTCTTCAACAGCAGCTCTTGTTGCACTTAATGCGTCTTCTATTCTGTGTTTCTTTTCTTTTAATTCTGTTTCTGTTGCAGCTCCTACCTTGATTACTGCTACTCCACCAGCGAGCTTTGCCATTCTTTCTTGTAATGTTTCCTTTTCATATTCTGAAGTTGTTTGTTCAATTTGTGCCTTTATTTGAGCAATTCTTTTCTTAATTTCTTCTTGATCACCATGTCCACCAACTATTATAGTTTCATCTTTCTTAACCCTTACTACGTCTGCTCTACCAAGATCATTTAATGTGAGATCTTCAAGGTTAATTCCAACTTCTTCACTTGCAACAATACCACCGGTAAGAATTGCAATATCTTGAAGCATTGCCTTCCTTCTGTCACCAAATCCAGGTGCTTTTACAGCTACTGTATTCAATGTGCCTTTAAGTTTGTTTAAGACCAATGTTGTTAATGCTTCTCCTTCAACATCTTCAGCAATAATTACTAATGGTTTACCAGTTTGAGCAACCTTTTCAAGGATTGGAATCAATGGCTTAATATTGGAAAGTTTCCTGTCCGTAATGAGAATAAATGGTTCATTGTAAACAACTTCCATCTTCTCAGGGTCTGTAACAAAATATGGAGAGACGTAACCTCTATCAAATTGCATACCTTCTGTAAACTCAACAAATGTTTCAATTGATTTGCTATCTTCAACTGTAATTACTCCATCTTCTCCCACTTTTTCCATTGCCTCTGCAATCAATTTTCCAATTTCTTCACTATTTGCACTAATGGATGCAACATGTGCTATATCATTAGAACTAGACAAGCTCTTTGAAATCTTTTTAATTTCTTCAACTGCTGCTGTAACCGCTTTATCAATACCCCTTTTCACAAGAATTGGATTTGCACCAGCTGTTACATTTTTAATTCCCTCTTTAATCATTGCTTGAGCCAATACAGTAGCTGTTGTTGTACCGTCACCTGCTACATCGTTTGTTTTACTTGCAACCTCTTTAACAAGTTGTGCTCCAAGATTTTCAAATTTATCCTCAAGTTCTATTTCTTTTGCTATTGAAACACCATCATTCGTAATAGTTGGACTTCCCCAAGATTTTTCAATAACTACGTTTCTTCCTTTTGGACCTAATGTAATTTTTACTGCATCTGCAACAGCATCAACACCTCTTTCAAGAGCTCTTCTTGCTTCTTCACTAAATCTTAACATTTTTGCCATTCGTGTCACCTCCTCATTAGTCTTCTATTTTTGCTAAAATATCTTCAACATCGATGATAATGTACTCTTCGTCCTCAATTTTTATTTCTGTTCCGGAATACTTAGAAAAGATTACCTTATCACCAACTACAATATCAACATCCGAATCTTCCAAATTACCCACAGCAACAACCTCTGCTTTCATGGGTTTTTCCTTAGCTGTGTCAGGAAGTACAATTCCTCCTTCTGTTCTTTTCTCCTCTTGAATTGGCTTTATCAAAAGTCTTGAACCAAGTGGTTTAACTTTCATATCCTTACCCCCTTTCAAAATTTTATTGTCACTCTTAAGCGTTGACTGCTAATTTTAGTTTACCAAAAATATCGAAAATGTTAAGCTTTATTTTGGACAAATATAAGAAATTAACAAATATTATTTTTAAATAAGTACATATTTCTTTGTATTTCTCACTTTTACATAACAAAAAAAAAGGAAGGGAGGCATCTAGCCTCCCTTCTGGTGGAGCCGATGGGATTCGAACCCACTGCCTCTACCGTGCCATGGTAGCGCTCTCCCAATTGAGCTACGGCCCCTAACCAAGTATAATTTATCATATTTTAAACATTTAGTCAATATGCTTAATTTTTAAATGAATAGCATTTACCGGACAAACTTTTTCACATTCAAAACACATTAAACATTCCTTGGCAATAATTTTTCTTTTATTATTTTCCAACGTAATTATCGTATTTGTAGGACAAACCTTTTGACACATTCCACAACTTACACATTTTTTCTCATCTATTGTTAATTTTAAAGGTGCTACCTTTCCACCTACAGTTAGTAAAGTACCGTACGGGCACAACTTTTTGTGCCAAAATTCTTCTTCAAAAAACAAGGTAATAAGCGTGGCAAATCCAATAACGTACAACAAAATGTTTAATTTTACTTTTAAAAGCCTTGTTCCAACAAATAACATAATAAAAGCAACAAGCATAACATACCTTAATACATTGATCTTAGGCGCTTTGAATCTTTTTATATTCAATTTCTTATAAATAAAGTTTATAGGCTTAAATATTGTGTTAATTGGGCATATAAAGCCACAATAGAATCTTCCGAAGAAAAGTGATAAAAACAAACTAATTCCAAATATAAAAATCCATTTTAGTAAAATATTATTTTTCAACAACCAAAAAAACAAAACAAAAAATACGATCTCCATAATATACATAAATTTTCTTATTATAAACACCACCTTCTTAATTTTTGATTGCACTTTTTGCATCTCAAGTATTATACCATACTAAAATTCTGTGTTAGAATAGTAATAAGGGGGAGAAAACTTGGATATCTTTTCAAGAATTAAACCTAATGTAAACACAAACGAACTTTCTACAGACACACTTGCGTATATTGGTGATGCAGTGTTTAATTTGTATGTTAAATTACACTATTTTAAAAAAACCTCTGTAAAAAAACTACACAAAAATACACAATCTGTAGTAAACAGAAATTATCAATCAATACTCCTTGACAAAATCCTTCCCAACCTAAGTGACGAAGAATTTTCCTATGTAAAAAGAGGGATTAATAGCAAAGGTGCTGGAAAATACGGTAATGATCCCGCATATCGTAAAAGCACAGGTTTTGAAGTATTAATTGGCTTTCTTTATCTCAAAGATGAAGAAAGACTTTACAAATTACTTTCGGAGGTGTTAGAATGAGCCGCTCAATCATTATCGATGGTTCTGTTATTTACACCAATTACAGTCAAATTATGGGACATAAAAAATTCGAGGCACTTTTAAAAGAATTCATTGAAATTCTCGTCGAAAAAAATAGTCCCCTACTACAAGCCCTTTCCCCTTTTAAATTTGGAGATGAGTATGATACAAAAAGAATAGCTGAATACTTTAATCTTCTTACTATGAGAAATTTAAAAGAATTATCCCATATTTTAAGTTACACTAATCCCGTACAATTGGAAAAATTTATAGAAGCGTTTTATACTTTCTGGCGCTCAAAACACAGATTTATGATTCGTAATGAAAAATATGTAAATGATTACAACAGAAGGGCAAGCGTAGAATATACTATGACAATGGTCGCTGATCAATTTAAGGCTGTTATTAAAAATTTATACCGGCAATTATTATCCAATATAACCAATGAATTTCCCAAAGTTATGAGACAACTTCCAAGTGGAGCTCAAGCAATGTTTTTATACGACTATGTCAAATGTGAAAACTTCAATTTGAACTGGATGGAGAAAATTCCCACAATTTGGGGAGCAATTTTTGACCCACCTGCAATATTCTACACGAAATCCAACAAAAGAAAGGGAATTATACCCGTAGTTGAAAAAAATATAATAGATAAAATTGAGTTATCTTCCAATGAATGGTTTAGAATACCGATATTTGTAGGAAAACTACTATTTTTTAACTTTGTTCACAAAGATTTTCTTGCTCACGGTGCAGGATTGGCAAATCTATTTGAAATTGCCTCCCCGAAAGATATCAAAAACAGAAAACCCGATGGCATAATTATTTTTGGAATTTCACCAGACAAAATACCAGATTACACAGACGAATGGAAAAATGCTGTAGTCTTCAAAGAAAAAAATCTATACGTTGGAGTTATCCCAAATTTAGATGAAAACGATTATTTTGGATATATGAAAAAAACAACACTTACTGTTCACAACCTCATTATGATAGACAATGGAAAACTTCCAATACATGGTTCCATGGCAAAAATTACCCTGAAATCCGGGAAAAGTGCTGTTGCAATGTTCTTAGGAGACAGTGGAGCAGGAAAGAGTGAAACTTTAGAAGCACTAAATAGGTTAGATGAAGTAGCAGATGTAAATATTATCATCGATGATATGGGAAGTCTAAGTATAGAAAACAACAAAGTCGTGGCATATGGAACTGAAACAGGAGCATTTGTAAGACTTGATGACCTTCCACCAGGTTATGCATACCACACTATGGACAGAAGTATATTTATGAATCCAGATAAAATAAATGCAAGAGTCATTGTTCCTTTTAACAATTACAAAGAAATAGTTACACCAACAAAAATCGATTTCTTGTTTTATGCTAACAACTACACAGAAGTTAAAAATAACGAGGAAAGAATAAAATTTTTTGACTCGTATGAAGAAGCACTAAAAGTCTTTTCTGAAGGGAAAAGGATGGCAAAAGGCACAACCGCTGAAATTGGAATCACCACTTCTTATTTTTCAAATCCATTTGGTGCAATTCAGATGCGGGAAAAACATGAAAAGATAGCTGAGAAATTCTTTAAAAAACTATTTGAAACGGAGGTGAAAGTAGGTGAAATAAGGACGATGCTTGGGATAAAAGGATATGAAAAGAAAGGTACTATCCTTGCTGCAAAAGCATTACTAAAATTAATTGAAAAGAAGGGGTGAAATAGTGTTAAGTAAAGATCTGATAAAAGACATTATAGGCACAGTTTTAAAATACGGCGGTGACTTTGCAGAAGTATTTATTGAAAACAAATACGAAAACAGAATAGAACTTGCAGATGGTTTTATTCAAAAAGCAAATACAAATAACATTTCGGGAATAGGTATACGGGGGTTTTTGGGAAATAAAGCTATATACGCATACACAAACATCTTTGAAAGGGACAATCTTTTATCTGTAGCCAAAAGAGTTGGAGAGGCACTTTCCGAAACAAAAGTTTCCAACTTAAAGTTGGACTTTGATGACAAAAAAATAAAAAACAGACATCTAATACATTTTTATCCAATGGAAATTGATAAAACAGAAAAGGCTAAAATAATGAAAACGGCATACCATGCAGCCAAAAATTTCTCGAATTTAATAAAGCAAGTACTTGTTTGGTACTGGGAGTATGATCAAGAAATTTTAGTTGCAAATTCAGAAGGTACCTGGGCAGAAGATAGAAGAATAAAAACAAGGTTAATGATAAACACCGTCGCAGAACATAATGGAAATATGGAGCGTGGATTCTATGGACCAGGGGCTGGTATGGGATTTGAATTTTTTAATACTATCGATGTAGAAGAAGCCGCAAAAAGAGCGGCAAGAATAGCCGTTAGAATGGTAGATGCCGAACCCGCACCAGCTGGGAAAATGCCTGTAGTTATCTCAAATGAATTCGGTGGAGTTATCTTCCACGAAGCGGTAGGACATGCACTTGAAGCAACTTCTGTAGCAAAAGGTGCTTCAGTATTTGCTGGAAAGTTAGGACAAAAAGTTGCGGCAGAATGTGTATCTGCAGTTGATGATGCAACAATTCCAAATGGATGGGGTTCTGCAAATGTGGATGATGAGGGAACAGCAACAAGAAGAAATCTTTTAATCGATAAAGGTATACTTGTTGGATATCTAATAGATAAACTTGGAGCAAGAAGAATGAATATGGAAAGTACCGGTAGTGCTAGAAGACAAGACTATACATTTGCACCTACTTCAAGAATGAGCAACACATTTATACTCCCTGGAAAATACTATCCCGAAGAGATTATAGCTGCTACCGAGTATGGACTTTATGCGAAAACAATGGGAGGAGGCTCTGTAATGCCTGGTACAGGTGAGTTCAACTTTGCTGTAATGGAGGCCTATTTGATAGAAAATGGAAAAATTACAAAACCTGTGAAAGGTGCAACCCTTATTGGAAAAGGCTATGAAATTATACAAAAAATAGATATGGTAGGTAACGATATAGCAAGAGGTCAAGGGGTTTGTGGTTCAATATCCGGCGCTGTACCCGCAGATGTGGGACAACCTACAATCAGAGTTTCAGAAATACTTGTCGGGGGGCGAAATAAATGAATTTAAAAGAATTTAAAGATAAACTTTTTGCGCTTGCAAAGAAAAATGGTTTCGAAGCACAAGTGGAATTTTCTGAAAAAATGGAATTTATGGTTTCATATGCAAACGATGATATTGATCAGTATAAAGATGCATCAAATTCTAGAGTAACTATAAAAATACTAAAAGATGGAAAGATAGGAAAGAGCTTTTCCGAAAGATTTGACGATCCAGAAGCTCTATTCAACGAAGCACTTTCTAATTGGAAAATAACAGATACAGAAGATGAAAATTTCTTTTACGATGGAAAAGGAAAATACCTTGAAATGAAAACTTATGATGGAAATTTCGAAAAAACTCCTGTTAAGGAAAAACTTGACTTTGTAAAAAAACTTTACAACAGCGCAAAATGTGATGAAAGAATTGTAACAGTACCAAATGCCGTATTTCAAAATTTAAAAATTTCAAAGTCAATTTCAAATACTCTTGGATTAGATATTTCATCCACAATGGATGGTGGATTTTCATATGCTATATCAATATCAAAAGATGATAACACACATTCTGGATTTTGGTTTGAAATAGGTAAAAGATTTGAAGATTTATCTCCAGAACAAATTGGTAAAAAAGCTTGTAAAGAAGCTTTAAGCCTTTTAGGGGCAAAACCTGTAAAATCTGGCAAATATAGAGTAATAATCAGAAATACCGCATTTGAAGAGCTTTTAGGACTTTTAAAGAGTATGATTTCCGCCGAAAATGTCCAAAAAAATATATCTCCATTAAAGGGAAAAATAAATGAAAAGATTGGAAACACTATTTTAAACATTAAAGATCTGCCATATGTTGAAGGAAGTATAAATAACAGACCATTTGATGATGAAGGTGTTCCAACAAAAGAAACAGTTATAATTGAAAATGGTGTTTTAAAAAGCTACCTATACGATTTAAAAACTGCAAAAAAGGATAACGTTGAATCTACTGGAAATAGTTTAAATGGATCAATTGAACCAATAAATTTGGTAATAGAAAGTGGTAATTATTCATTTAATGAACTTGTAAACAAACTAGATAACGGCATTATAATAATCAGCATTGATGGTATGCATTCAGGTGCAAATCCCGTATCCGGAAATTTCTCATTAGGTGCAAGAGGATACAAAGTTGAAAACGGAGAAATTGTACATGCAGTTGAACAAATCACTATATCTGGTAACTTCATAGATTTACTAAATAAAATTGAAGATGTGGGAAACGATTCTAAAGATTTCGGTGGTGTAATAACCCCCAGTATCTTAATTAGTGAACTCGATATTGCAGGAGAATAAGGTCCACGACAAAGTCGTGGACTTTTTTTTATTTACAAAATTTAAGTTTTAGATTAAAATAAATATAGCAAATACAAGGGGGGAAAGCTGTGAAATTTCCCAGATTGGTTATTAGCTTAGAAAAAATAAAAGAAAATGCAAAAAAAGTATTAGACATGTTAAACAAACACGATATAGAACTTGTCGCTGTTACGAAATTGGTATTGGGTGATCCAAAAATTGCTAAAACACTTAAAGATGTGGGAATACAAAAAATTGGTGAATCAAGACTTGATAATATTGAAAAAATGATCAAAAACAAAATTTCAGGTCCATTTCAACTTCTTAGAATACCCATGCTTTCAGAACTTGAGAAAGCAGTCCTTTTGGTTGATGAAATATTAATTTCCGATAAAATAACTGCATTAAAAATTGATGAAATAGCACAAAAATATGATAAAAATATTGAATTGATATACATGATAGATGTGGGAGATTTAAGAGAAGGTGTATGGTTTGAAAATGCATGTAAAACAATTGAAAATATAGCCAAAAAGCTTAAAATGGCAAAATTAAGTGGCATTGGAACAAATGTAGGATGTTTTGGTGGTGTACTTCCAACAAAAGATAATTTAAACACACTCGTTGAAATTAAAAAATATTTAGATGATAAATTAAACACTAATTTAAAAATTTCCGGTGGAAGTACCGTGACACTAAAATTAATTGAAAATGGAGAACTTCCCGAAAAAATCAACCAATTTAGAATTGGTGAAGGCATACTACTTGGAACAGATGCAACCGGTCATAGAGACATTCCATATTTATCTCAAAACACGGTCATATTAGAAGCGGAAGTAATTGAAGTTGATTACAAACCATCTGTACCAGTAGGAAAAATAGGAAGAGATTCAATGGGAAGAATCCCAGAATTCGAAGACAAAGGATGGCGAAAAAGAATTATTCTTGCAATAGGAGAACAAGATATAGATCCAAGTGGATTAAAATCATTAAACAAAAACCTTGAAATTTTACACGCCTCAAGTGACCACACGATAATAGATTACACCGAATCTGAAGTTAATTATAAAATTGGAGATATATTAAAATTCAAATTATCATATGGAGCAGCACTACGTGCATTTACAAGCCCTTTTGTAAAAAAAATATACCAATAAAAGAACCTCTCTGGCCAACAGAGAGGTTTATATTTCGTCTAATTCCAAAAATGCAACCCTTAATTTTCCAACCAAAAATATGAAAAAGTTCTCCTTATTTCTCCTTTTTACCTCATAACCTAAGTTTTCTATAAATTCTTGCCACTTATCAAGATTTCTAACTAAAAACAATGTATTTAATCTTGAAAATTTTTCTCCTCTTTTAATATAAGCTGTTCTGGAAACTATATAGGCACTCCCAACTTTTCTTACGGGAATGGATAATTTATTAAAAAATTCCAAAACAGGATTTAAGTTATCCACCACCTCAATAGAAAGGATAGTTCTTAGATCACCACTTTCTGATATGTAGCGTGCTATATCCTCAATTGTTTTAGTAGAACTATATTTAAATAAATCCATAACATATGGCAAGGAAGGTTGTGCTATTACTTGCCTTGCAACTGCAACGTTTCTAAGTATTTCCACAGAAAGAGGTTTTTTCAATCTTAAATCTACCTTTTTCTGAAGACCTCTTAACATTAAAGCAAGATAAGAGGGTTTAACAGGTAAACCTTCCGATGTTGAAATCAAATATTCATCTTTTCCCTCATACTTTTTTAACCATTTATCAATAGGCGGGACAATCTCAACAACAAAATTTCCATTTTCCAAATAAATCTCATTTCCTTTAATATCCGTACCCTTTAATTTTACAATCTCACCGGATTTTAACCCTAGTAAACCTGCAAGCCCAACTAGCAAAACATACTTTTCATTACCTTTTTTTGCCATCTTCTCTGCTTCTTTATACAACTTCCAAAAATCCAAATAATTTATCATCTCATATTCTGCTTTCTTATAAGGCACTTTCAAATCTTCAACTACTTCGGAATAAACAAGCGGGTAAAATCTTTGCAAAAAAGATCTCAATGGCACAAAATACTGTCTCCAAGCCGTCGGTTTATAACTTTCCTTTATTTTCTTTAACCACTTCTTTACAGAATCTGTATTTACATTCCCCTCAACAAATTCCAGAAAAGATTCGACCATTGTCATATAATTTCTTTTCGTACTTTCAGATATATTTTGTTTTTCTATGTATTCTATAAATTTATCAAGTTCATATTTTACTTTCAATTCTGGCACCTCCAGAAAAATTTATTAACATTTTGATTATATCATATCAATATTGCGAAATTATTATGTTTTATTTTTCAAAAGTTACAATTCGTTTTGCTAATCTTTCTCTAAGGTAACATTTTAGTAAATAAAACATGCATCACCCAACGAAAAAAATCTATATTTCATTTTTACAGCAATATTATACGCATCTAAAATGAACTCTCTACCTGCAAATGCGGAAACAAGCATAAGTAAAGTAGACTTTGGTAAATGAAAATTTGTAATTATAGCATCTGTTAATTTAAATTCAAATGGCGGATATATGAAAATATCGGTTTTACCATGATAACTTTCTTTTTTATCCAACCTTGCAATAGTTTCTAGGGTCCTAACACTAGTTGTTCCAACTGCAATAATTCTTCCGCCGTTTTTTCTGGTATCGTTAATCTTTTTCACGGTTTCCTTTGGTACGTAATACCTTTCAGAATGCATCTTATGCTCTCTAACATCCTCAACTTTAACAGGTCTAAAAGTTCCCAACCCAACATGTAAAACTAAATCCGCAAACTCTACTCCGTTTTCTTTTATCTTTTCTAAAAGTTCATCGGTAAAATGAAGTCCAGCAGTTGGTGCAGCTACGGAACCTTTTTCTCTTGAGTATATTGTCTGATATCTCTCAAATGGAATTTGATTTTTTATATATGGAGGTAAAGGTGCCATTCCTAATCTGAATAAATCATCATCTGAAAAATTGAACTCTAATATCCTTGCACCCTCTTGTGCCCAATCTTTACATATGCAATATCGATCATCATCAAAATATATTTTTGTTCCTTTTTTTACTTTACTTCCCGGTTTAACCAGTGCTTCCCAAACACCTTCTGAAATTTTTTCAAGTAACAAGATTTCTATTTTTGCACCGGTAGCCTTTTTTCCATAAAGTCTTGCTGGAATTACTTTTGTAACATTTCTTACAAGTAAATCCCCTTCTTTTAAATATTCAATAATATCTCTAAATATCTTATGCTCAATTTCTCTTGTCCTTCTATTTAAAACCATAAGTCTTGATGAATCTCTAGGTTCTACAGGTGATTGGGCTATTAATTCTTCAGGCAAAAAGTAATCAAAATTACTTACATTCAACTAAATCCCCTCCCAGTAAAAGTATGGGGAGGTTTTAAACCTCCCCATCTTTAACTATTATTTTCTCAAACCTAATTTGTGAATTACCTCTTTGTATGCTTCCGGATTCTTATTTCTTAAATATTTTAATATCTTTCTTCTTCTTCCAACTAACTTCATAAGTCCTCTTCTTGAATGATAATCTTTGGGATGTTTCTTCAAATGTTCAGTTAAATGTTTGATCCTTGCAGTTAATAATGCTACCTGAACCTCTGCGCTACCAGTATCTCCTTCATGGATTTGAAATTCCTTAATGATCTCCTCTTTGTTCATATCTTACACCTCCACAACTTATTCCCGCTACCAAGTAGGGGCATCACCCTCAACCGAGTAGGGGTCACATATATGATAACTTAAAAAGTTCGTTAAGTCAATAGCTTCAAAGATTTTTTTAATAGATTTCAAGTTGTACAGCGACACAATTTTGATATTTTAAATAATTATTTCCATTATTTGGTATATGAATTACAAAATTACATAATATTAGTTAAATATACACATGTTTTATCAATGCCATTTCCCTAAAAATATTATAAATAAATGAAAGTTTAAACACCAAACTTTTCAAGTACTTCTTCAAACAAATAATTGATCTTCCAGGGGAACTAATAATTTTATGGTATATTATTCATGAAAGATACTTTAATATAGGAGGAAGAAATATGATAGAAACATACGTCTTTTTCAAAGTAAAAAATGACTTTATTATAGAAAACTCGTCTGAAAAATTACACGGATTATTTTTCAAAATGCTAAAAAATACCCAAATAAATACAGAAAAATTACATTCCCAAAAAAATAAACCATTTTCACTCTCACCAGTCTATGAATATGGTTATGATAAATCTATTACAAAATTTTCCAAAAACAAGTATTTCTTTTTTCGTATTGCTTCTATACAAGATGATTTGATACTTTCATTTGTAAAAGCCCTTACATTAAATAGCACAGAATTATTTCTCGATAAATATCCCATCTACATCGATGAAGTTATAACGGAAACATACCAAAATAAAGATATTCAAAATGAAATTACCATAAATTTTGTTTCACCTGTAACTTTTAGGGGACCAAATAATATAAATATCCCCATCCCAGATCCTTTACACATTATAAATTTTCTAAAAAAATATGGAATAAACGATATAGACTATCCTAAAATTACATATATTGAAGGAAAATCTCACGTAATGAAATACTCCTCCTTTAAACTGATTGGTTTTGTTGGAAAAATGAAAATAAAAACACATACCCCTAAATCTTACCTAATATTACATTATCTTGGAACTGGTTATTCTCATGCAAAAGGAATGGGAGTTACTATAATTGATGCTGCAACGACAGCCAATCAAAAAATTCGATATATTTGGAAAAGGTGGGGAATAAATGCGTAAAAAATATCTTCGAATATTAAAAATAATAATATACATTCTAAACCAAAAAGAAGTAACAACCAAAGAACTCTCTGAAAAATTCAATGTAAGCATCAGAACTATCCAAAGAGACTTACACGAAATAGAAAACTTAGGTATAAGTTTAGAAAGAGAAATAGATGGCACAGTAAGAATATTAGAAAACAATCAATTACATCTCAAAGGTTTAAATTTAAACTTAGAAGAAAAAAAAATACTACTTTTGATGATGAATCTTTCAGAAAAATATTTATATGATTTATTCACAGATACAATAAACGAAGTTAAAATAAAATTTATTAATTCTTTAGAACCACAGATGAAAGAATTAAATAAAAAAAGATCTACGTTATATAGATTTCTAAAACAAAGACACGAAAACATAAAATTATGGATAGTAAATTCCATAGAACGTGCCATTTTAGAACAAAGAAAAATAAAAATAAGATACAATCATCCAAAAAAAGGAGAAGAAGAATACGAATTATCACCCTATTTATTTTTATTTTCAAAAAATCATTGGTATCTATTTGCACTTGAATCGAAAAAAAACTTTGAAGGTCTTTTCAGATTATCAAGAATCAAAAAAGTTATATATCTAAACGACAAATTTAAACCTCCAAAAGATTTAGAAGAAAAAATAAATTCAATTTGGGAAACACAATATTCCACTAGAAGATATACTATAAAAATTAAATTTAGCAAAGAAGTCGCACAATTAATAAAAGATACAGCAAGACATCCTTCACAAATTATACAAGAATTAGAAAACGGTGAAATATTATACACTGTTAAAGTAAGCGGTTACAAAGAAATATTATACTGGATACTTAGTTGGGGAAAGGATGCTGAATTAATAGAACCAAAATGGATGAGAGAAAAAATAAAAGAAGAAATATACAAAATGCAGAAAAAATACAACAACAACCTCTGATACTAAATAGTAACCACTTTGTTTCTTAAAATTAATGTATACAGACAAATAAAGTGTCGTTAGCAATTGGTGTAGAACTTGACTTATAAAAAAGATATTTGTTATAATACAAGTAAACCAAAGATTAGGAGTGATAGCATGAATGTAAATTTAAGAAAATTCCTAATAAAAATTCTACAAAACTATCCTCAGAAACACACAAGCGGTTTAAAAAAAGGTATCCCGTTTTCTATACATTTTGCTAATGTTGGGCTTATTGCATATCAAATATCCGAAATTTTGCGAAAAATTGGATATTTTAATTTAGAAGATAGTCACACTGTTTTTATTGCAGCCGTAATTCACGATATGAATAAAATAACCAATACTTCTATGAGAACAGCAGCTATTAGAGAAAACATAATAAAAGTATTAAAAGAGAACTTTTCAGAAAACGAGGATTTCTGGAAAGACAAAATCGATACCATTCAAAACATAATACCTTTACACTCAGTTGACAATCCTGTTGGTTCTAAACTATATATTTCTCAAAAAGAAAAAGTTATGGCAAAAATTATCCAGTTTTCCGATACATTTGATTTATTGGATAGTGCTAACCTTGAATACGATCACAACATTTACAAAAAGCTTTTAAATCTTTTAGAAGAACTAAATTATTACGTCCCCGAATTTAAATACAACTATCTTGTTTATCATTATTTTAATGACTACAGGGGGGTGTTAACAAATTATATAACCGACGAGATTATAAATAAATTTAAAACTACTGTTTTGGCAGTTCCCATTGCAAGATTCAACGATGGAGTAGTCTATTTATGTAACAAAGAAAAATACATTCCAGAATTATTATTTGAAGACATAGTTCTCGAAACACCAAAAAAAGTTTTCCACAAAATATTTTCAATGGATTATACTTTGCAAAAAAAAGGTAATGAAGTATATTTAAGAGAAGGGATATTTAACTTTTCTTTAGACGATGCGTTAACCCACATTATTTTCGTTATCAACAATTTGAAAACTTCAGATAAAAATAAAGTTTTAAAAAAAATCACTGAAGACTACTTAAAAAAATATTTTGGAAATAAAACAAAGAAAACTATGGAAATATATGAAGAATTCGATTTGATTTTTAATTCAACCAAAGAAATCGAAACTATAAAAGAAAAATTAATAAACCTAATAAAAAAACACGAAACACAAAGAAAGATCAAAAATACTTATGTAGACGAGCTAAAAAAATACATTGAAACACGCTTGCATCTATCCAATTTACAAAAAAATAATATCTCTACATTCACCATCAACAAATACGGAAAAAATCCTAAAAAAGTTTGTTCAATTTGTGGAAGTGAATTTGAAGTTTCAGAAGCTATGTCTGCTGAACTTCCAAGAGGAATAAAACCTCAACTTTTTAGTAATATTCTTCCAGCAAACAAAACAATGGATCCAAAAAGAAATATCTGTTCAATTTGTAAATTACAATTTATAGCAAACAAAAATAAAAGTTATTCAGCTGATGAAAAAAACGTATATTATGTCCTTATTCCGTATAATTATTTTCCAGATGAACTTATAAACGAAATAAAAGAAGAATATATATCAATAAAGTCAAATAGTACTAAAGAAAATAAAAGTAAAGACAACGAAAATATCCTTTCGATGTTGGGTATAGAAAGTGAAACAATCGAAGATGGACTATTTGATTATACAAATATAAATATTCCAATAATTAATCCTATAAGATATAAAAACTCAAAAAAATACTCTGAAACAGTGTTTATAGCATATGCCAAAGCACTTTATATTCAAAAAAACTTTCCCGTCAAAATCCTTATTACAGGGTATCCACAACTTTTAGATGAAGACATACGATTTAGTGAAGAAATATTAGTTCAAGATCTATCTTTCAAACTCAAAAAAACTTCATCTGAAAGGATATTAAAACTTTATGAAATATTTAGAAATAATCCCAAAAACTTCTTTGCCAATAAAAACAATTATTTTTACAAAATTTCCACATCTGAACCATTAACAGCCTTTTCAACATATATAACAAAAGTATTTGAAACCAAAAAAGATAAAAAGGTAATACTAAATATATTTGAGGCATTATTTGGGGGTGAAAAAATGGAGTATGCAAAAAAGATAAGCGAATTCATTTTAAAACAACAAGAACACATATTTAACGCTTCAAAACATCAAATAGTAAAATACTTTGACGTATGCAAAGAAGTATTAAAAAAATTTGAACCACAAATTGAATCAGAAGAAGACTTGAAAGCACAATTGTTTTCCAGAATAGAAAATTTAGTCAACAAACCTATAAAAAAAGAAGAGATAATGAATTATATAGACAACTTTGTTGAATTTGTAAAAGAATTAGAAAATAAAAATCTAGATAAAGGAAGAAAAAAACTCCTCTTAAACTGGAAAAAATATAGGGATTTAATCTACGGTTACGTATGGAAAATATATTTTGAAAATAAGGAGGCGAAAAACAATGGATAAAATAAAGGAATTATTAAAAGGTGGGTACGTAGAAGATGGATCTTTTCCTTTAAAACCTTTGGGAAAGTATATTCATATTATACTCCGGACAAGAACACTTTCTGAGACAATATTTCGAACAGATGAAGGATTAACAATTGAAACAGTAAAAGCTGGAATAAATGATAACAATGAAATTCAAAGAGTAATAATGAGCAAAAGAAAAAGAATAGCTGCAGAAAGAAGAATTGGAAGAGAATTTTTAATGAATTATAAATTAAAAGATGAAAGTTGTGAGATTAACCAAAGTATGTGTGGAAGATGTCTAGATTGCACTGTCTATGGTTTTGCAGCTGGAGAAAAAGGAAAAGAAACAGAAGGGGCACTAAAAAGTAGGGTGATTACAGAAAACGCATACTCTATACTTCCATATGAGATGATAAGTGATGTCAGGACATTTAACGCACTTAGCGAACTAGGAACAATGATGGAAAAAAAGGAAAAAAAGGAAAAAATAGAATTAACAATGAGACAATCTCTAGGAGAAAATGAATATATAAAACCAGAAGTCGATTTCATTGACATTGAAACATTAAAAGACCTTAGATTCGCAGAAGTTTTATACGCTTTAGGTAATATACTAAGAACCAAAAGATACGGGGCTATTGATTCAAGATTGGGAAAGGTAAAAAATGAAATAATAGCAATAATAATCTCTGATGCTGAAATTTTTGGTTCTCTTGAATTAACTAAAAAAGTCTGGGATAAATTAGAAGTTAAAGAACATATATTAGAAGAAAATATAGTAGATGAAAAAATTTTAGAATCAGTTAAGGAATTACTAGATGGTGAATTTTGTAAATATAAAATAGTCGAAAAAAATGATTTAAAAGTATTAAAAGACGAAATTAAAAGTATCTATCTAAAACCAGAAGATAACTTGATATCATTATTTAAAAATGTCAAATCGATATTTGACAAATAAACTCTATCCCCGTGTGTCGTGCGGGGATAGAATTTAAGGGGTGATTCTATGAAGATATACAAAGCAACTCTTGAGACTCTTGAACCGCTCTTTTTTGCTACAAAAGAGTTGGGCGACACCTATGTTACTGAACCTTATATATCAAATTATTCTTTAGCATATACCATATTATCTTTGTATGATTATGTAAGACATAATGTACCCACATACAAAGAAGACTTAAAAGATTTAAATGTGTACATTACACCAGCAAAATTTGTAAACTTTAGATGGCAAATGGAAAATTTTAATTCAACGGGCGAGGGGTATTATTTAAAAATGCTTCAAAATAATTATTCCAATTCTCCAAAACGAAATAATGACAGAGCAAAAAACATACCTCAAATTGGGAAATTAAAACTAATTTCCTCTGAAAGTATAGCAAAATTCTATGTGATAGATTACTCAAGCAATCTAAAATTACCAAAATATATAAGATTGGGAAAATTTAACACAAAGTGTCACATGGATTATGAAGAAATTTCTAACATAGAATTAAAAGAAGGAACCTTCTTTTGTAAACAACCACTCAACGTCCTTGATCTTCCAAAAAATATGAAACTTTTGTCTTTCAAGATTATTCCCATAAAACCTGTACAAATAATTGAAAAAGCTAAGTTAAGTGGAAATTTCATTTCCATAGACAACGATAACATACCGCTTAACATGCACTTTTTTGGAGGGAATTTCAATGAAAATTAAAAGTCTTGAAATTCCTGTCATCTACGATAAATATGTAAAATTCATTCCATTCCATCAAATTGAAACTGCTGAAAAATTAAAAAAATACGATATAGTATTCAATACGTATCCTACAGGCTCGGGTAAAACCAGAGCATTACTTAATTCTATCAAAGAATTAACCCCTAAAAAAGTATTAATTATTGCACCAATCAATGTTTTAATAGATCAATACGAAGAAAAAGTAAAACAATTTGTCAAATCCGAAAAGCTTGAATATGAAGTTGTAACCTTTACATCTTCAAGAATAAAAGAAACAAAAGAAACTTTCGAATCAAATCAACAATTTGTAAGAAAAGTCCTTGAAAAAAAATCAAAAACTATAATAATATCAAACCCAGACATTGTCTATCTCATATTACTTCAATTTTATGGAAATAATTACAACATTAAAAGAACTATGGTTACAGATTTACTATCAGAAATAGACTTCTTTGCATTTGACGAATTTCACTATTATGATCCCATTCGTAGTTTTCTTGCAATTACATTACTTTTTACATATCACCAGATTAAAAACAAAAATAACGAAACAAAAAAATTTCTCTTCTTATCCGCAACTCCATCTAATACAATTATTAAAGTATTAAAACACTTAAATCTAAATTGGTACGAAGTAAAACTCGATGAAGGTCATAACAAATCCAAAGAAAAGTCACTTTCAGAAATAAATTTAGATTTTTCGTTTGGTTCATTAGAAGAGAATGTAGATGAGGTAATAAACGAAATAAACAACCATACAAATGAAAATGGAAAAATTATAATTATTTCAAACTCTCTAAGAAGAATATGGATTTTAAAGGATAAACTTAACACCTTAGGAGTTGATGCTGGGATAATTATAGGGCCGATAAAATCAAAAGAAGAAAGAAAAAGGAATTTACAAAAAAAGGTAATACTTGCAACACCTACGGTAGATATAGGATATGATTTTGAAAAAGTTAGACTTTTAATATTCGAAGCTTTTAATCCAGATGAGTTTTTGCAACGTTTGGGAAGAGCAGGTAGAACTTTGGGAAAAACACTAAATTTTACTCCCAAAGTTATTGCATTTTTACCAAAGACTGTAAAATACAAATTTGAACAAATATTCCAAGACAAAAACACTATTACACGAAAAGAACTGGAATCAAAAATAAAAGAGATTTTTTCATCACATAACCTTGATTTTGAACAACTTTACAGAGGACCATTTGTCCTACAAATAGCATTCTTTCTTTATAATTTTGAAAAACTTTTCGTCAAAGATGATAAATTTTTCGAAGACTACAAGAAAAACTTCTTAAACCTTTATAAAATTCCAGTTGATTACACAGTTTTAAAAAATAAATATTTACCATATTTTATAATTTATGTCTATGAAACTCTAAAACAAATTAGCGAAGACAAAGCAAATAAATTTATTGAATTTGATTTCAATAAAAAGATACTAAAAAATTTCATCGAAAGAAAAATAGCCGAAAGGCTAATAAATACTAAAAAAATCAATTATTACTTTAAAGGAATCAAACAATTCTTCGATAATTATATACTAAATTTTAGAATTAACGATATAACAAATGTAAAAGTTGTAGACAAACAAAAAACATTTGGTATAGAAAAATTTGATTATTCATTAATATTCATACTTGAAAATGCCAACATAGAGAGAATTGATAAAAATACTATATATATCAACGGTATAAGTAGGAAAGAAAAAATACACTTTGAAGTTCCAAAAATAATCAACAAAGAATTTTTTGTAACATACCTGACAATCAATGAAGAATTTATAGGACTAGAAGAAAATAATAAATTTTTAAAAGCTGTATTCCTTCTAAACAACAAAACAGAAGCCATTGCAAAAAGCTTTGGGTTTTATCCTTCAAGAATCATAATGGGTTCAGAAAAAAAGAAAGCACTTTTTGGAGAGCAAGCACTAATAGCAAAAACGTTATTTTCCACGGAAAAACCATGGGATTTTGAAATACTTCCCATTGTCTGAAAATGGGGTGTTAAAATGTTTCCAGAAATACCTATTTATTCAATAAATGCATATTTATACTGTGAATATAGATATTTTCTCGAAGAAGTTGTGGGAATATTTAAGGAAAATGCCCATATATCAGAAGGAAAATACATAAATGAAAAAGAAAGTAAAAACATCTCAACCAAAAATTGGAAAAAAACATCAAAAATATTTGTTTCATCAGAAGAGTATGGGATTTATGGATATATAGATAATGTAATAAAAACACCTGATAAAATTAAGATTGTAGAAATAAAAAAAGGTTCTGCCAAAAAGCCTTATGAAAATGATATAATGCAAATAATTGCGTATATGATAGCCTATTCTGAAACTTTTGAAATAAAAAAAGAAAGTATAATAGGAGAATTAAATTATAAAGGTTCAAATACAAAATTTAGAGTTAAGTTAACGGATAATAGACTCAATAAATTAAAAAATATAATTGACAATATATACGCAATAAAATCTGATAAAATTCGACCTGTCCCAAAATATAGGAAAAAATGCAAAGATTGTAGTTTATTTGAAATATGTCAACCAATCAATAATGAAAAAGTAAAAATAATGCCTCGTATCGTTGAAAAACAACCTATTTTTTTATTTAGCCATGGAATATTCATAGGAAAAAAAGGAGAAAGTTTTCTATTTACCTTAAACAACGAAAAAAATGTGATTCCAGCATACAAAATTTCATCAATAAATATTTTTGGAATTTTTACAATATCAAGACAAGCAGTCGAATTGGCGGCAAAATACTCCATACCAATAATTATTAATAATTCAATTTGCAAAAACATAACTACCATAAATATACCATTTTCAAAAAATAATTTCTTACGAAAAAAACAAGTAGAATTATCTAGCGATGAAAAATTGAAATTAGAACTCTCAAAAAAAATGATAATTGGAAAAATAAGAAATATGGAAATCACTTTGAAAAAGAAAAATATAAAAATTAGTTATACACCATATATTTATAAAATAAATAAAGCATCAACATCAGATGAAATTATTGGCATAGAAGGAATAGTGTCAAGAAATTACTTTGAGAATTTTGGAAATATTTTAAATAATTTTACTTTTAATACACGTACAAGGCGACCTCCAAAAGATCCTATTAATTCTTTATTAAGTTTCGGATACACTATACTTTACAACCTTGTACATTCAATATTACTTTCAATTGGACTTGATCCATACTTTGGATTTCTTCACACTACTCAATATGGAAGAGGATCACTTGCATTAGATCTCATGGAAGAATTCCGACCATTAATTATCGATACTTCAGTAATAAAAGTAATAAACAAATCTATGATAAAAGAAAAAGATTTTATCAAAGAAAACAATGGAATTTATTTAAAGCAAAAGGCCAGAAAAAAATTTGTCAATGTTATTTTAAAAAGACTCTTAGATAAACATTATTATGATAAAATGGGAGGATCCATAGAATACATAAGGATAATAGAATCACAAGCTAGATTATTACAAAAACATATACTCGGAGAACTGGAATATACTCCTTTCATTGTAAAGAAGTGATTTTCATGATGACATATATAATCAGCTATGATATAAAGAAAGATAAGAAAAGAAATAAAATATCAAAAATATTAGAAGAATATGGACAAAGGCTTCAATACAGTGTATTTATTTGCCAAGTTCCAAAAAAAGAACTTTATAATATACTTTTAAGGATGAATCCTATAATAGACAAAAATACAGATTCAATTTTAATTATCCCAATAAATTTATCCAAAATGGAAATTATAGGTACTGTAAAAATAGATATTTTAACCAATAATGACAATTATATATTATAACTAAATTATAACTAAAATCTATCCGCGAATCTTATTTTTCTCAAAAATATATAATATCCACGACACTCTCCAATAAACAACTATCTAACATTGAAACAAACTTATTTAAAAATTTTTTAAGTAAAAAACGTTAACACACGCATTTACGGTCCTTGACAATTTATTTTTTTTGTTTTAGTATTGATAGTGTTAAAAAACCTAATTCCATAAAATGGAATTCAAACTCAAGATTGTCGTTGTGCGATATTCTTGCTTCGTAGTTAAAAAACCTAATTCCATAAAATGGAATTCAAACTTTTTTTGATATTTGTAATTTGCGTTTTCATAATAGTTAAAAAACCTAATTCCATAAAATGGAATTCAAACCTAAATTCAACAGGGAACCAGATTGTGCCTTTAAGTTAAAAAACCTAATTCCATAAAATGGAATTCAAACATAATTCCAGAACCAGAAAATTCTCAAACAATAGCTGGTTAAAAAACCTAATTCCATAAAATGGAATTCAAACGTTGAAATAATAAGCACTATAAAAATTTTCCCCTTCGGTTAAAAAACCTAATTCCATAAAATGGAATTCAAACATGAAA